>JABXJY010000112.1 GCA_013375385.1 Desulfobacterales bacterium | reverse complement strand
TTCGCACCCGTTACTTCTGTCTCATTGGTTCTGGTCAAACACTGACCCGCACCAGTCACCCATCGGGATCAAGGCTTGTTGTGCGTACATGAAAGTAACGTGATGTAAGCACAGCCCCTGTCCGTTGCTCGGACCCAGAAAATCATCGGTTCCATACCGTGTTCAAGTGGATGTATTACAAATCTTGTGGTTATGAGCCAACCCCTTTATGACTCACGGCATAGGCGAATCAGGATAGAAAACAACTACCGGCTGATTATGTGTGGGTGCGGCAGATACCAATCAAATCTTGTGGCTTGATACCAACCCCTTTCCTGGTTCACTGCTGCACCCAAACTCATTACCTAAAGAGCTTTTTTGGATCATAGGGCACCTGATCTCTCATGATGTAGTAGGATGCCCTGGCCAATTTGTTGCCCAGTGCCTTGATAGCAACAATGCCATTGGTCTTTGCCATCTCGCGCTGGTAGAACGCCTGGGCATAGGGGGAAAATCTGATGGCAAAGTTTGCTGCCTCTACATATGCCCAGGAGAGATAACGGTTGCCATTCTTTCGGTTATTTTCATCCTTTTTCTTCCCATTGGAGAGCCTCTCACTCTTTACACACCGGCAGTAAGAGGAGTAGTCTCCTACCTTGGGAAAGCGAGCTATGTCTCCCACCTCCAGCATGATGGTGAGTGCCAGGATATCTCCAATGCCCGGAACCGTAAGCAGATACTTGAACTCATCCCGGAGCTTGATGTGAGACTTTACTGCCTTCTCAATGCTCGCAATCCTATCCTTCAAGAAATGAATCACTGCGATATTGCTCTTAGCAGCCAAAAGCAAGTGAGGGGAGTCAAATAAGCTCTCGAGGGCTTCCTGATCAAGCCTCTTGATGGCACGGCATGACATCTGGATGCCAAGATTCCTGCTTATCATACTTTGAAGGCTCAAGATATGAGCTGTCCTATGCTTAACAAAGAGCAACCTTCTGCGCAGCAGATCCCTCACAGGCCGCTCTTCTTTGGGATAGATATAGCCCTCGGGCAGGATGTTTAAACGCAGCATATGTGCCAGCCAAAAGGAGTCCCATTTATCATCGGTATGTTTAAGCCCCTCGTATTGCTTTATCGCTGATGGATTGGCTAAGTGGAGCTTGTATCCATGCTCCTCGAGCCCATCTACCAACCAGTACCAGTTGAAGGTGGACTCCACCACGACACCCTCAAGGCTTTCTTTAAAGGGCTCAAGTGCTGCCAAGACAGAATCCAATCTGTTGGGCAGTCTCTTTCTGTAGAGTCTTTGATCTTGATCATTGATAACACCAACGTAATTGTTGCTTGCATGTAGATCAATTCCGGAGTATGTTTGCATTAGACACCTCCTTATTGTTTGATGGTTAACCAACATTAAATTTCTGAATGAATCTTACCAGGTTTTGCCATCGAAATGGAGGTGTCTTTTTTAACTCGTCAGGCTGTAGTGGCATTTAGCGAAGCGTTCCTAAAGGAAAATGCCACGTTTGACAAGTACCTACTGCACGGTGTCACCACAACGTAGCCCTTTATATGATTATCAAATCTGCTCTTGACTCTTGTCTGATCATAAAGCGTTCCGGGCAATACTAGTGTTGCGTTTCATAAAAACCTTTACACTGTCATTGCGAGGAGCGAAGCGACGAAGCAATCTCAACAAGGCTCACAAACTACACGACGAGATTGCTTCGCTAAGGCTCGCAATGACAACTTTTTAATGAAACGCTATACTAGAGTGAGCTAAAGTGACTAAATTGATGGATAATAAGGAGGATTGACGGGAAAAAGTAACTTTAGTTCACTTTAGGCCTGCCCGCAACGCTCTCGCTTGCGAGGCGGGCGGGCACTTGAAACTTTAGGCACTTAAAACAGGGTGTCTTCCAAGACCAACAAAAACAGGCCACCACCCCTGGCGGTAGTAATTTGATTTGAGTAATAGAGACCATGGACCCTCTTGCATCCATAGAGATCGGAAGCAATTCTATAAGGATGTTGATTGCTGAAAAAGGTAACTCAGATAGTCCCTTGAGGCCAGTTCTTAGAAGGAGGGTCATCACAAGACTGGGTGAGGACTTCAACAGGAAAGAGATTGGCACGGTTAAGTCAGGGGCAATGGTCAGGAGCCTGGCTGCACTCAAGGATTTTTTTGGCATTGCCAGCCAATGTGGTGTCTCCTCTCCTATTGTAGTAGCAACGGGAGTGGTTAGAGAGGCAGTCAACAGGAATGAGTTTATTGCCTTGATCGCTGAAAGGCTGGGTCATACCGTAAAGATTGTCTCCGGCCAGGAGGAAGCTGACCTGACTTTCAGAGGCGTTTTGTCTCCATTGAATCATAGGGGAGAGCCCCTGGTGATTTTTGATCTCGGTGGTGGGAGCACGGAATTTGTCTGGGTCAGTAACAGGGAACGGAAATCCATTTCAATAGAGCTCGGTGCGGTTATTTTGACGGAGGATTATCTCATTGCCGATCCCCCAAAGGATGCGGAGATATTTCACCTTATCACACATATTGAGGATACATTCAAAGCAAGGCTTGATCCCCTGAAAGTGAGAGGGAAAGGAGAGTTTTCCATTATCGGTACAGGAGGAACTACAGTCACCCTGGCTGCAATGATACATGGTATAGCAGAAGATGATTTCAATGAGACAGAAATAAGCGGGCTTGAAATTGGAAGGAAGGATGTGGGGCTTCTCTTTGAAAAAATGAAGGGGATGACAGGAGCGGAAAGGCTGAATCTCAAAGGCCTTGAAATCGGAAGGGAGGATATCATCTTGGCTGGTAGTTTAATGGTAATAAAAATTATGGATTATTTTGAGAAAGATGAGATAATAGTTAGTTATTCTGATTTATTAGAGGGCATCCTATTAAACTATATGGAAGGAGAGAAGAATGAATGATCAATCGATAAAGGAAGGGCTGACCTTTAGTGATCTCCTCTTGGTACCGAGGGAATCCAGTGTCTTGCCCAAAGATGTAGACGTTAAGACACAGCTTTCTAGGAGCATTTCCCTTAATATACCCATTGTGAGTGCAGCAATGGATACGGTCACCGAATCAGAAGCGGCTATAGCATTGGCCAGGCAGGGTGGTCTGGGATTCATACACAAGAACATGACCATAGAGAGGCAGGCCTTGCAGGTTGAGAAGGTCAAGAAATCGGAAAGCGGCATGATAATCGATCCTATTACCATTGACCCGGAGCAGAAGATCTTTGAGGTTCTAAACATTATGAAAAAGTACAGCATATCCGGGGTGCCTGTTGTGAAAAAGGGTAATCTCGTGGGGATCATAACCAACAGGGACTTACGGTTTGAAACCAATCTGGATAGGAAGGTTGGAGATGTGATGACCAAGGACAGCCTGGCCACGGTACCTGTCGGGACAACCCTGGAGGAATCAAAGGCGATCTTGCATGAAAGAAGGATTGAGAAATTATTAGTTGTTGACGATGCCGGAAAGTTAAAGGGACTCATAACGATAAAGGATATTGAAAAGATAAGAAAATACCCTCATTCATGCAAGGATGATTTTGGTAGACTGCGGGTTGGTGCGGCAGTTGGCGTTGGACCGGACAGAGAGGAGAGGGTTGAAAGGCTCATAGCAGCAAATGTAGATGTCATAGTTATCGATACTGCCCATGGACACTCTGAAGGTGTAATAGAGGCGGTGAAGGAGATGAAAAGGAATTTCCCGGAATTAGAGTTGGCAGCCGGCAATGTGGCTACCCCCGAGGGTACCAGGGCCCTTATTGAAGCCGGTGTTGATGCAATAAAGCTTGGTATAGGGCCAGGATCAATATGCACGACAAGGGTGATTGCAGGTGTTGGTGTACCACAAATGACAGCCATTATGGAGTGTGCTCAAGAGGCTTCAAAGGGAAATATTCCAATTATTGCAGACGGTGGTATAAGATTTTCTGGCGATATCACCAAGGCACTGGCTGGTGGTGCATCATCAATTATGATCGGCTCCCTCCTTGCCGGTACAGAGGAGAGCCCGGGAGAGACCGAGCTCTTCCAAGGAAGAACATATAAGACATATAGAGCTATGGGTTCTATAGAGGCCATGAGAGAGGGGAGCAAGGATCGCTATTTTCAGGAAACGGTAAAGGAAGAATCAAAACTGGTGCCAGAGGGCATCGTTGGAAGGGTCCCGTATCGGGGCCCCCTGGCAGATACCATCTACCAACTCATTGGGGGCCTCAAGGCAGGCATGGGTTATGTTGGGGCCCGCAACATAAAGGAGCTCCAGGCCAATGCACAGTTCTTAAGGATCACAGCCGCAGGCCTCAGGGAAGGACATGTGCATGATGTGATTATCACCAAAGAGGCACCCAACTACCAGCTTGAGTAGGAAAAAGAGGAATAGGTTTTGTCTGATTCTGAGGAGCATCCATACAGAAAGCGGGTCCACCCCAGGGACCTGATCTCATTCAGGGTTCTGATCAAGGAAACTGATTTACTGGTCAGCTCCTCCAGGGATCTTACTCAACAGACCAAGGAGCGCGTATATCACTACCGGAGGCAACTGGAAGACTATATAAGGTCAAAATCGGATTTTTTGTCAACCCTCCTTCCCTTCCCTGAAGATCCTTTTGCGCCGGAGATAATAAGGGAGATGATTTCAGCTACCAGGATGTTTGGTGTAGGTCCAATGGCAGCAGTAGCAGGTGCTATAGCCCAGTTTGTCGGTAGTGATCTTCTAAAACATACCGAAGAAGTCATTGTTGAAAATGGTGGAGATATCTTTGTTAAAACCAAAAGGCCTGTTACCGTTTCCATCTTTGCAGGAAGCTCCCGGTTAAGCGACAAACTCGGTCTCATCATACATCCTGAGGAGATGCCGACAGGTATCTGCACCTCCTCAGCTACTGTAGGACATTCCCTCAGTCTCGGTACTGCTGATGCGGTCTGTATTGTTGCCCAATCTGCATCAATCGCCGACGCCGCAGCCACAGCACTTGGAAACAGAATCACCAAGAGATCCAAGCTCAAAAGTGTCGTTGAGTCAATGAGAGGATTCAAAGATATCAACGGTGGCGTGGTAGTCATAGGTAAAACAATGGCAACCTGGGGGGAGATAGAGCTGACAAAAATACATTAGGGTCCAGGGCTATTCTGTTTCGCTGCGGACAACTGACCACTAACATGGGGAGAGCAATTCTCATGAGAGATATGGTACATTTTCTTTTTGAGGTAGGCATATTAAAGAGCATCCCGAGGTCTGGTTACCAATTCTTGGGCTCTGGCAGTGAATCAGTGGCTGAACACACCTTCAGGGTTGCTGTCATAGCCTACCTGCTCGCAAAACATGAGCCGAAAGCAGACATGCAAAAGGTTCTTCTGATGAGCCTTTTCCACGATTTTCATGAGGCCAGAACGGGCGACCACAACTACGTAAACAAGAGATACGTTACGGTGAATGAGGATAAGGCAGTTCGAGATCTTGCCCAAAAACTCCCCTTTGGCCAGGAAATTATATCCTTAATCGATGAATTTAACTCCAGAGAAACCCCCGAGGCAAGATTATCTCAGGATGCTGACCAGCTCGATTTTATCTTGGAGCTAAAAAGACAACTGGATCTGGGAAACAAATCTGCTGCCGAATGGCTGAGATACGCGGTTAAGCGCCTCATTACCGATTTTGCCAAAAAACTGGCTGACGAAATCATCAAGACAGGTAGCAGCGATTGGTGGTTTAAAAAGAATGAAGAGCTGTGGGTCAAAGGGCCAGACAGGATCAATCAACATGAATAGAGATTATTCAGAGGTAAAGAGAAACCGGATTATCCTTACCACGTTTCTCGTATCAATCATAATCCATGTAGGTGCAATTGTGGCCTTTCAGGGTGTCTCCCTTGTGAGAGGGTTCAGCAGTAAGCCCAGGGCCTATAAGGTAGATTTGATACGCCCTCCCATCAAGGAGATTATGGAGAGCAGCAAAGAAAAACATGCTGCTCCCAGCCAGATTCGTACTGAACCGCCCGTGAAAAGCAAAGAGGCAACGATTTCCCTGGATACCGAAGACTCTACCTATCATCCATATACAAAAGTGATAAAGGAACGGATACGTACTCATTGGGTTTATCCATTATCTGCCCGGCAGAACTTGATTGAAGGCAGACTTCTGATAGTCTTCAGGCTGGATAGAGGTGGTAACCTTATTGATTGTAACATAGCTTACTCCTCCGGGCACGAAATCCTCGATACACATGCCCTCAACGCTATACAATCGGCAACGCCCTTTCCACCGTTTCCTGAAAGCATAACGGTTCAATTTCTTAATATACGTGCCTCCTTTGCCTACAAGTTAAGATTTGAACAATAAAATGTGAGCTCTTTGGACGATTTAGCATCCGCCTTCAATATATTGAACAAGGGGTTCCCTGGCTATGAGGACCGTCCCCAGCAGATAGAGATGGCAGGTGAGGTGTTTGGCTGCCTGAGGGATAGCAAGAGGCTCATTGTGGAGGCAGGGACAGGGGTTGGCAAGTCCTTTGCTTACCTCATCCCTGCAGTACTCTCAGAGAAGAAGACCCTTGTATCAACAGCCACCATAGCCCTTCAGGACCAGCTTGCAAACAAGGACCTGGTCTTTCTACAAAAAGTCCTGTCTCAGAGGTTTTCCTTTGCAATCCTCAAGGGAAAAAACAACTATCTCTGTCTCAAGCGGGACAGAGAGTTTGCCGCACTGGGAGAGCCCTATAAGAGGTTCAGTAAATGGGTGTCGAGGACAAAGACAGGGGATAGGGATGAACTTCCCTTTATGCCTGATTTCTGGGCAAGGATCTGTGGTGATTCAGAGGATTGCAGCGGGAGGATGTGTCCATTTTATGATAATTGTTTCTATTACAGGCATTACAGGCACCTCAACAAAAAGGATATCCTTGTGGTCAATCACCACCTCCTCATCTATGACCTCCTTTCGGATTTCGGTCTTCTCCCCTTCCATGAACAATTGATCATCGATGAGGCCCACCAGCTTGAAGATGTCATCTCCCATGTCTTAGGCAGTATCTTGAGACACTCTAGGGTGGTATGGCTCCTCTATCGCCTGAGGGGCCTGAAGATTGCCGTTGACCATCTCTTAGGCCCTGTGGATTCCTTCTTTAAAAGGGGAGCTATGCCATTTCGGGCAGTCTATCCAATCCCTGACAGCATAATAGAGGGTTTGCAAAACCTGAGAAGGCTGCTTGCCCTCGACAAAGTAATCTCAAGACTCAATGCCTATAAGGAATCGGTTTCCGGTGATGAATTAAAGGACAGGGTTGAAACGACCATTACCTGTGTCAAATCGCTTGCCATGGATATAGACGATTTCATCGAACAGGGCGATGAGGAAAGGGTCTACTATATGACAGGGGACAGGGAGGCTCTGGAGCTTGAGAGCAGCCTCGTGGAATCCCGAAGGCCCTTTGGTGATCTGGTCAGCGGATATGGCAGCCTGGTTCTGACATCTGCCACCCTTACCGTGAGTGGGAATTTCAGTTTTTTGAAGCATAGACTCGGTATCGGGGACTTTAGAGAAAGGGTGATGGGTTCACCATTTGATTACAGAAGGCAGGGCCTCCTCTATATCGATAAAGAACTGCCAGCCCCTGATATAGAAAACACCAAGACCTTTCGACGAGAGTCCTTGAAGATCATAGAGGGACTTATCGATGCATCCAGGGGCAGGGCCCTGGTGCTGTTCACCTCGTACAACCATCTCCACTTTGTGTCAGAGAATATCAGGATAGACAACCCCTTCAAATCACAGGGCGATATGCCGCCTCCAAGACTCATCCAATGGTTCAAGGAGACGCCCAATCCTGTTCTTCTGGCAACCGCTACCTTCTGGCAGGGAATCGATATAAAAGGGGACAAGTTAAGTTTGGTGGTTATTGTAAAGATGCCCTTTGGTTCACCGGGGGACCCGGTATATGACGAAAGGTGTAGAAGGTTGGGAGAACAGTGGTTCACAGACCTCGCCCTGCCATCTGCTATCCTGCTGTTGAGGCAGGGCGTTGGAAGACTCATAAGAGGAATTCACGAGCATGGTGTAGTTGCCATACTCGATACACGACTTCTCACGAGCTCATACGGCAGAACCATCGTCTCTTCCCTACCAGAGATGGATATTGTGCCAGGTATTGAGGATGTGAAAAGATTCTTTGCCTCTATGTTAAATTGAGCACT
>JABXJY010000387.1 GCA_013375385.1 Desulfobacterales bacterium | reverse complement strand
CAGAAAAAAAGTTGTATAATATTTAGTCATATTTGATCCTCGAAAGCTTAAGCATATTTTAGATTAAAAGTAAGAGGGACAAGATAACCTACTTAAATAGTAAGATAAATCTATCCATAAGCAGAATTAAAAATATGAGCTCTCCCTTATGGTATGAGAATTGAATGTATAGTTAGGAGATGGTTGTCTCAGTTTATTAATCTTTTAAGGAAATAAATTATAAAACATAATTATGTTATTAGTCGTGGATATATGCCTTATACTTTCGAAAGAAGATAGCGAATTTTTTCTAAGTACAAGATACCCTGGGAATAAATTTTTATATTTTTCCCCATCACCTTGCAATTAAGCTGGGGCGAATTTAATTTACTTTCTCCATATTTAATTTCCAATTTTAAAAATAGCTAAGGAGGTTAAAAGATGGCAAAAACACTGGAAGAGAGAGGATACCCTATAATAGATGTTCATGGTCATCAAGGCAATCTTAAGCGATTAAGCGATGGCAGCCCGGGAATGCTACCGCCAGTTACAAAGCAGCAAATTGCTTTGGAGAAATACTTTAGGCACCATGAACTGACCACTGAGCAATTACTAGAGACCCTTCCCACTGAGGAGGAAATGAGAGAAACATTCAGGAAGTACGGTGTGTATTTCTGTCCCGCAGCCTGGACGGCACCCACAGGTCAAGGAGAAATAGGTCAAACTAACGATTATATATACAATCTGTGGCAGAGGCATCGTGGTATATGTTTAGGTTTTTGGGGTTGTGTTGATCCATGGATGGGCGAGGAAGCATTGAGTGAGGCTGAAAGGTGCCTTAGGGATCTTAAGGCCCTCGGGATAAAGTTTCAACAAGCCTCCCAGAAGTTCCATCTTAGCGATCACCGTTTTTATCCCCTATGGGATCTAATCGCCAGTTATAATGGCTTTGTCCAATGGCATGGAGGATATACAGGAGTGGGGACAGGGATGCCTGGAGGAGGGGGCATCAAGATTCTCGAATATACTAATCCTATAGATGTAGATAATGTTGCTGCTGATTTCCCGAAGCTCAGAATAATCTTGATGCATACATGTGATCCATTCACGGAAGCTGCGGAATTGGTTTGTATGCACAAGGGGAACGTTTACCGTGAGACATCTGGAGCACTGCCCAGGTATATTCCAGAAAGAATGATTCATGATATTAATACCCGACTTAGGACTAAGTTTATGTTCGGTAGCGAATATCCTTATTTCCGTTTGGTAGACAACATCCTCGATGGATGGGAAAAAGATGTCACCTTTCGACCGGGAATAGAGGAATTGTTTTTTTACAAGAATGCCCTAAATATTCTGGGGGATAGGTTTGAAAACGCAGGAGCCGACTTAAGCCCTTGGAAAGGGCTTATATAAGGGGTGGCCGATGAAAAAGGAAAAGCTGAAGGAGCTTATTGAGCTTGAACAGCAAGCGAAATTAGGTGGGGGTAAAGAAGCAATTGAAGAACAACATAAGCTGGGAAAACTTACTGCTGAGGAGAGAATAGATGTGCTTTTTGATAAGGGCTCTTTTGTTGAAATGGATATGTTTGCTCAACACCAGTGCTATGATTTTGGCGTGGAAAAGAAGCGCCCATTCCGTGATGCTGTAATAACAGGATATGGGGAGATAGGAGGTAGAAAGGTTTTTGCATATGCTCAAGATGCTACTGTTATGGGAGGCTCGGTAGGCTTTACTCACGCACAGAAGGTAGCTCGATTGAAGAAAATGTCAAGAGACATGAAAGCCCCTGTTATTGCTTTGTTAGACTCTGGAGGGGGGAGGATTCAAGAGGGAAGCGGTGCCTATAGCTTGATTTTCTATGAGGATATAATAACATCAGGAATTGTCCCTCAGATATCTGCTATCCTAGGTAA
>JABXJY010000386.1 GCA_013375385.1 Desulfobacterales bacterium | reverse complement strand
GGCGAGCCATATGCTTCTGGGACTGGCTGTAGCCATGGTTTTGAATACCGCCCTGCCAGCAAAACCCCTCTTCCGTGTGATCGCCTTACTCCCATGGGTGGTACCCGATGTTGTAGCGGGAATCATCTGGAAATGGATGTTTGATCCCATCTATGGGGCCGTCAATGATCTCCTCCTTAAGATCGGGCTGGTTCATACGCCGGTGGAGTGGCTCTCAAATCCGAAGCTGGCCTTATTCAGCGTGATTCTCGTCAATCTCTGGCGGGGTTTTCCCTTCGTGATGTTGATTCTATTGGCGGGTCTTCAGGCGATCCCCCGGCATCTCTACGAGGCCGCAGCCATTGACGGAGCCACCAAGGTGCAGTCCTTTTTTCACATTACCATTCCCGGACTGAGGAAGATGATTGTTGTAGCGCTGGCATTGGATATCGTCTGGGAGGTTCGACGTTTTGGCCTTATTCAGGCCATGACCCAAGGAGGCCCAGGCGTTCTAACAGAGGTTCTGTCTACCTATACGTACAAACAGTATTTTCAGTTCTTTCGATTCGAGTATGCCTCGGCTATCTCTGTGGTCATGACCATCGTTCTTTTGTTGGTCAGTCTCCCCTATATCTGGATGATAAGCCAGGAAGAGTAAGATTGATGAAAGATATGTTCTCCAAAACCCTCCTTTGGGCTTTCCTGATCATGGTTACCCTTTACTGCCTGTTTCCATTCGCCTGGATGCTCTCCACTTCGCTGAAAACCGAGGCAGAGGCCTTCCAGATTCCCCCTACCTGGATACCCCTCGAACCAACGGCGTTCAGCTATATCGGAATCTGGGTGCGAAAGAACTTCGGCACCTATTTCTTTAACAGCACCGTTATTTCTCTGTCCACAGCCCTCCTATCTACCTTTTTTGGCGCCCTGGCTGGTTACGGATTTTCCAGGTTCCTGTTCAAGGGTCGGCGTTTTCTCATCGGCTTCTTTCTGGCCACCCAAATGTTGCCTGGCGTGCTGCTGGTGGGTCCCTATTTCAAGATTCTCAGCAAGGTGGGACTTTACGACACCCGTACCGGCTTGATTATTGCTTTTCTGACCATCTGCCTCCCGTTTTCTACCTGGATGATGAAGGGCTTTATCGATAAGGTCCCGGTAGCGCTGGACCAGTCTGCCATGGTTGACGGATGCACCAGAATGGGGGTTTTCTTCAAAATTGTCCTACCAGTGGTTGCCCCCGGGATGGTTGCCACTATCCTCTTTGGCTTTCTTCTGGCATGGGGAGACCTTCTCTGGGCTCTCTGCCTTACCAGCAGTGAACCCATGATTACCGTAACCTTAGGTATCGCCCGAACCGTGGGAGAGTTCAGGATCATCTGGCCCATGTTGATGGCTGGTTCTCTCGTTGGAGGGATGCCAGCGATTATTCTCTACATCTTTTTGCAGCGACTCCTGGTTCAAGGGCTGACAGCAGGAGCCGTCAAGGCATGATAACCTCTCTGATTTACCCCTAAAGCGTTAAAGGATGAGAACTCTGCAACACCTGACAATCTTCCTTTCCCAAGAGAGGGTGGGGCTTTTCGGAAGTGACTGGTGGGAGGGCGCTGTCTTTTCGCGACTTATAAGTGGGGGAAACCGCAGGTCCCGCTTGCGGGACAATGCGGTGGGGGCAAGGCTCCCCCGCTGATAAGTCGCTGAAAAGACCAGTCCGCCTGAGGCGGGCCAGCCCGGGAGCCTCGGAACTGACGGAAAACCCCATCCTCGTGGTGAAAAATGCAAAGTTTTAAGAATATGTACGGAGTTAAGTCAATGATCAAACAATCTTTAGAGGGGGAGCCTTATGACACTCGAAGGTCGTGTTGCCCTGGTAACAGGCGCAGGAAGGGGGATAGGCAAGGCCATCGCATTGGCCTTTGCCCGAGAA
>JABXJY010000111.1 GCA_013375385.1 Desulfobacterales bacterium | reverse complement strand
ATTCCCCCCGAGCGTCATCGCTTCAAGCGCCGGTTTCTATTATTTTACCCTTATCGTCGTTACCCTAGGTACACTGGCTATCTGGTGGATTCTAAATTCTCCCTTTGGATATACCCTTCAATGTATCAGGGAAAACAGGCAAAGGAGTGAATCTATCGGCATCAATGTGAGACGCTCTCAGTGGATGGTTTTTATAGTAGCCGGGGTATTTGCAGGTCTGGCCGGATGCCTCTTTGTTACCCTTAACTGGTCAGTTGCCCCTACGGACTTAGGGTTTGTAAAGGGAGGAGAGCCCATAGTCATGACAATAGTGGGTGGGCAGCATGTATTTGGTGGACCCATCATCGGGGCAGCTATCTTCACTTTTTTTCAATTCTTTATTGGCCAGATCACTATTTACTGGGCCCTTGTCATCGGGATCGTTTTGGCACTGGTCATTCGTTTCCTGCCTGGTGGAATAGGTGGTTTTATTCAACAGAGAATGGCTGCCTCACACCAAGCCCAGCAAAGTGGAGTTTGAGGTGATTCTACAGGTTAATGGATTAACCAAAATTTTCGGCGCTCTCAGGGCAGTCGATAATGTCAGTTTCGGAATGGATCAAGGCGATCTGGTAGCCTTGATTGGTCCTAATGGAGCTGGCAAGAGCACCCTTTTTAACGTCATCATCGGGTTCCTAACCCCTGAGGCAGGGAAGGTGATCTTCAAAGGGGAAGATATCACCAGTCTGCCTCCCCACGGGATCGCCCATAAAAGAATTGGTGTGGCCTTTCAAATCACCAACATCTTCCCTCGACTTACCGTCTTTAAAAACATTCAGGTTGCGCTTTTTGCCTCCCGGGGAAAGACAAAGAACATGTATTCGCTGGCCCCAAAGATGATGAAAGATGATACCACTGAAGTATTAGAGACAGTCAGGCTTTCCCAGATGGCACAAACTCCAGCCGATTCCCTGCCGCAGCCAGATAAAAAGCGGTTGGAGTTGGGAATAGCCTTGGCCGGCAGGCCGGAACTCCTGCTCCTGGATGAACCGACCTCTGGGCAGTCTGCTGAGGAGACCTTTTCAACCATGGAATTAGTCAAAAAGATTAACGAGGAACAGGGATTGACTATCCTGTTTATTGAGCATAAGATGCCGGTTGTATTCGGCATTGCCCGAAGGATTATCGTGATGCACCACGGGAGTGTTATTGCCGATGCCGAGCCGGAGTCCGTGCGGGAGAGCAAAGAGGTACAAAAGGCCTATCTCGGTGAGAAGGTATGATTCTTGAAGTCAAAGATATCCACACCTACTATGGGACCAGCCACGTGATTTTCGCCCTTTCCCTCCATGTGGCGGAGGGGGAGCTGGTTGGGCTGCTGGGAAGAAATGGGGCGGGCAAGACGACCACCCTGCTCAGTATCATAGGCGTCACCCCGCCGAGATCCGGTAGCATCAAATTCCTGGGCGAGGAGATGAGAGGTAAAGCCCCATATAATATAGCCCGGCTTGGAATGGGATTTGTACCTGATAACAGGAGAATCTTCCCTGATCTATCGGTTCTTGACAACCTTAAAATAGCAGAGAGAAAGCAATCGGGGACCACTCTATGGACCGTGGAGAGGGTCTTTGAACTCTTTCCTCAACTGAGAGAATTAGTCAAGCGAAGGGGGGAACATCTCAGCGGTGGAGAACAGCAGATGCTGGCCATCGGCCGAGCCCTCATGGGAAATCCACAACTTTTGCTCATGGACGAGCCCACGTCTGGTCTATCACCCTTGTTGGTAGATGCGCTGGAAAAGCAAGTTCGAAGGTTAAAAGAGGAAGGTGTGACGGTCCTCCTTTCAGAACAAAATGCGGCTTTTACCAGCAATTTAACTGAACGAACTTATATCATCGACATGGGAATGATCCGTTACGAGGGAGAGACGCAGGATCTCATCGAAAACGAAGAGATACGGAAAAAATATCTCATGATTTGATTTGACCTACCCACCCATATTGGTCCACAGCTTTTTGGTCTTTATTTTGCTCTGCTTAATATCATTGAGCACCAGAAATACTTCGCTAACATAAGATTGTGTGCTGACCTTCAGTCCAACATCATTCGCTACTTTGTCAGCCTAAGGTGTTTTGTAATTGAATCATTCTTTGATTGTGTTAGCATTTATGAAAGGTGGTTCTTCGGTTATGCTGACACTGTACAGAGGTGTATGAAAGGCTAGTGTGGTTAGAACATCGAGAGAGAAAGGAGCCGAGCAATGATCGTTGCTAGATCTGACCGAGCCACGAGCTATGTGGCACCTGAACCTCACGTGAGAGAGTTGAAGGTTTTGATCTCCCCCAGCCTGCAAGGAGGCGTAGAGGGGTTGGCCGTGGGCATGACAATCCTTCCCCCTGGCAAATCCAGCAGCTTTCACAGCCATGAAGCAGAGTGCGAGACATGGATTATTGTCTCCGGCGAAGGTGAGGTGCTGGTCGAGGAAGAGCGCGAGCCAGTGGGGCCAGAATCCGTTATCTTCTTACCGCGCAACATAAGACACCAGGTCATCAACACCGGCCAAGAGACCCTGCGTATGTTCTGGATCTACACCCCTCCCGGTGCAGAGAAAAGCGTCCTGGAAGGGAAGGTCAGATAACGGGATTTACGTATAGCGTTGCGGATGCATCCTCATTTCTTCGAGGAAGTCATCGACGATCCGCTCCTGATTGTATTCCGGTTTCCAGTTCCACTCTTTCCGGGCAATACTGTCGTCCACGGGTAGCAAAAGCTTATCCAGGATCTTTTGGAGTTCCAGGTCTGGCTCGAAATCTATCTGCGCTGTGGGAATCCTGGCTTTGACCATGTCTACAAGCTCCTGCGCGGTGGCAATGGGGGTGACACCGGCAATGACGTAGTTTACCATCTTGATGACTGCCAGGGGCGCCTCCCCCAACATAACGATGGCCCGTGCCGCATCTTTAAAATACATGACCGGACATTTGGTTTCAGGTTTCACATACATGGTATAGGGGTTTCCCTTAGCACACTCCTCGATGACCCAGGAGGTATATTGAACCACCCCTGGCGTTTTCACCCCCGGCCCCACAATGGAGGGATAGCGGACGCCCCTGAAATCCAGCCCAAACTTTCGCTTGTAAAACAAACCCATAAGCTCGCAGAATACCTTGGTGGCTCCATAGAAGAGCTGTGGCCGCTGCAGGGTATAATCGTTGACTGCATCATCACGGACGTCCAAACCATAGGTTGCAAGGGTGCTGGAAAAGAGCACCTGAGGTACCTCGAACAACCGTGCTGCCTCAAGCACGTGGAAGGTACCCATGGCATTAGCCCGAAATGAGGCGGCGTTGTCCGCATCCGAGGGAACGGAGAGCATACCGCCCAGGTGATAGATCACCGTGGGCCTGACATTCTTTACCAGACTCAAAACATGGCTGAAATTCCCCAGGTCTCCCCGCACCACCTCAACCTTGTCTGCCACATCATCGAGCAACTTTGTAGAGGGGTTAATGTCAAAAACAACGATATCTTTCTCTCCTTTTTCCAGGAGAACCCGAACAACCTGTGCCCCGATAAAACCCGTTCCTCCAGTGACCAGCGTGCTCATAACGACCTCCTACAGTTTTTCATAAAGGTTCTTTGATGTTATTTCATGCCCAATAGCTTCACCTCTCCATTATCGATCTTCTAAAACAACCTTGTTTGGTGAGCAAGTCCTATCCTATTCCTCAGTCTTTTTGTCCCAATAAAGATGCTTCAGCCGATTCAGAAACTCCTGATCCCGTCTCTGGATAGCTCCATCCAGCTCTGCCTTCGAAAAATCCACGGCATAATCGTAAAATCCTTTCCCAGTCTTGATTCCAAGATGGCCCTGAGAGACCAGGCGCTGCAATACTCTGGGAGGATCTAGGGAGCTTTG
The DNA here is from genome assembly GCA_013375385.1 of Desulfobacterales bacterium. GTDB lineage: Bacteria > Desulfobacterota > DSM-4660 > Desulfatiglandales > B25-G16 > JABXJZ01. Next base: position 4,406 of record JABXJY010000111.1, on the reverse strand, counting down.
AATCTGGGGGACCAGATTCTCAAAGACCTTGAGCCAGAGCTCTAAACCGCCCAGATCGGCCGTCAGCAAAGGGCCGATGCTGGCCAAACGGAATCCAAAGCTCCCCTTAACGGCCTTGTCAATATCTGCGGCACTGGCCACCCCTTTCTCATAGAGATCAAATACCTCCCTGGCCATTGCTATTTGAATTCGATTGACCAGAAATCCTGGGAGTTCCCGGTTGATTTTGACCGGCATCTTTTTTATCTTTTCCAAGAGTTGATAGGCCGTCTCCACGGTCTCGTCACTGGTTTCCTCACCCTTCACGACTTCCACCGTGGGCACAATGTGGGGGGGATTAAACCAGTGAGTGATGACCAGCCTCTCTTTGTTTTTCACCCGTGAACCAATGTCCTTCAAGGTCAAAGAGGAGGTATTGCTGGCTATGATGGTATCCTCTCCGCAAAGGGATTCAACCTGCTGAAAAAGCCCTTGCTTTAGCGGCAGATCTTCGGGAGCTGCCTCCACAATGAAATCAGCTGCTTCCACGGCACGTCCTAGATCAGTAGTAGTGGATAAGCCCTGGAGGGACAAGTCGATATCCTCTTTTCCAATAAGACCGGACTGGTAAAAGAGTTCCAGGTTTTTCTCGATGTGGGCTTTGGCTGTCTCAAGGATGGATTCCTGGATATCATATAGCCACACGGGATATCCGCCCATGAGAAAACTCTGGGCGATTCCATGCCCCATGATGCCAGCCCCAAGAACCGAGATATTTTTTATTTTTTCCAGGTTCATAAAAGACTCCTTTCTCAATCAAACACTGGGGATAAACTTGCCGCACCGCAGACCATTAAAGGTTGTGCAGGCTGAAAAAGTACCACTTGCTCTCTATTTCTTTAGCTCTCTGATGAGGATTGGCAGTATCTCCATTGCATCGCCAACGATACCAAGGTCTGCGACCTTGAATATGGGTGCATCCCGGTCTTTATTGATCGCAATGATGGTCTTTGCTGAACTCATTCCGACGAGGTGCTGGATAGCCCCGCTAATTCCGACAGCTATGTAGAGTTGAGGGCCGACCGTGAGCCCTGATTGCCCTACCTGCTTGGTGTGGGGTATCCAGTCGAGTTCAACAATAGCCCTCGAGCCGGCCATCACACCTCCGAGGGAGGCTGCCAGCTCTCGGATGAGTTCCAGATTTTCCTTTTTCTGGCATCCTCTGCCGGCTGAGACGATAATGTCAGCATCCTCAATGCTAACTTCCCCTTCATCCCTGAGCCGTTCGATACCTACCACCTTTGTCCTGATTGCGGCTGGTAAAAGTACCACCCCAAAGTCTTCGACTTCCCCCCTCCTTGAGTTATCAGGCTCCCCGAAGGAAAAGACATTTGGTCTGACAGTTGCCATCTGGGGCCTTGTGTATGGTGACACTATTGATGCCATGATGTTCCCACCGAATGCGGGCCTTGTCTGGACCATCTGTCCCTCTTCATTTATATCCAGACCGGTACAGTCTGCAGTAAGCCCAAGGTGTAGCCTCGCGGCGACCCTCGGGGCAAGCCCCCTTCCATGTGCTGTTGCGCCAAAGAGAAAGACAGAGGGCTTCTCCTTTGAGATAAGAGCAGATATCACCGTGGTGAAGCTGTCGGTTGTGTAGTGACTGAGGAGCTTGTGTTGACACCTCATTACCCTGTCTGCACCGTAGGCAATCAGTGTCTCAAGCTCTGCTAGCCTTCCATCACCTAATACTGCTACTGTCAGATCTTGGTTGAGCTTAGTGGCAAGGTTTCGCCCCTGGGAAAGGAGCTCCTTGACCACTTTTTTCGGGACAAGCCTTTCACCCTTCTCCTCACATTCTCCCCAGATAAAAACACCAGTATATTTATCCAGTTCTTCTCTTGAAACTTGTCTGCGCTCAATCGAAACAGCCCCTTCCGGGCAACTGTTTACACATGCCCCACAGAGGGTGCAGTTGTCCTGCACCTGGGCTACTTTATTAAGAACGACGATAGCGCTAAATGGGCACATTTTCTCACAGATCTTACAGCCGGTACACTTCTCTCTATCGATTCTGAGCATTGTATTTTTTAAATAAAGTTTCTTTCCTTGAGGAACTCAACCAGTTTCTCTGCCGCACCCTGTGCTTCACTACCATCGATAAGCTCTCCCCCTTTTTTCACCCCGGGCGGAAAGATCTTTACAACCTGGGTTGGTGAGCCTTTGAGGCCAAGTTCATCCTCATCCATAGTGAGGTCGGAGGCAGTAACAACGCGGAGCTCCTTTTTCCGTGCTTCAAGGATCTCTTTAAAAGAAGACACACTTCTTATCATGGGTCCCTTACTGATAGAAATGAGGCCAGGAAGTTTCATCTCTACGATTTCATAGCCTTTTTCTATCTCTCTTCTTACCCTGATCTTCTTTTTGTTATGGGCGAGTTCTATGCCCACTCCATACATTACCTGAGGGATACCGAGGATTTCCGCAAGCTCAGGGCCAACCTGGGCGGTGTCGCCATCTATTGCCTGTTTTCCAACAAGAATCAGGTCAAAGTCATTTTCCATGGCCCTTATAGCCTCAGCCAGGGTCAGGGCAGTAGCCCATGTATCAGAGCCAGCAAATCCCCTGTCCGATAGCAGAATGGCCCTATCGGCTCCCGTCTCAAGGCACCTCATCAACGCAGCCTTTGCCTGTGGAGGCCCCATGGAAATAGTCACTATCTCTATATCACCATAATACCTTCTCAGATCTAAGCCCACCTCTATGGCATATTCGCAGAAGGGATTGAGGATTGAGGCCACCCCTTCTCTTACAAGAGTCCCTGTTTCAGGATTTATTGTTACATCCGTAATTTCCGGAACCTGCTTTACACAGATGAGTATCTTCATCTCTCCCAACTACTTAGCCGCAGATTTACGCCGATTATCGCTGATATTTTTTCTTTTATTATCATATACAAATCGTTTGAATTCTGGTTTTCTGCCAAAATTCAATAATAAGCCAACTTCAATATTTGTTGCCTGCCCGCCATCGCGAGCTCAGGCAAAGCAGGCGGGCCTTCAGGTAATCGACTAATTGAGCTTCATGTACAGGATCAAGAGTACGAACCGCTCATTGTAGACTTCATAGAAACTTCTGAGAATAATATCTGTGATTTCTTTGTATTTTAACCTCTGTGTGCATCTGTGTAAATCTGTGACTATATTCCCTTACATATCCAGCATGTTTCCTGGATTTATCATGAGGCCTGGATCAAGGGCGATTTTCACTGCCTTCATCTCTTCCAGTTCCTTATCTGAGAACATGATAGAAAAGAATTCCTTTTTGATCTTACCAATACCATGTTCAGCAGATACTGTTCCTCCCAGGGATACTGCCTTTTTGGCAAATTCACGGTAGATAGAGAGGCCATCGCGCATCTCTTCAAGGGTTCTGGGCAAGATGTTTATATGGATGTGATTGTTGCCAATGTGCCCGTATGCAAGCCATTCGAGGCCTGCTTTAGCTAATTTGGATTCATAAAATGCCCATATTTCCTCAAGGGCCTGATCCGGAACAGCAAGGTCAGTTCCGAGCTTATGGAGTTCGGGTATCTTCTTTTTTCTCTCAGCTATAATACTGTTGGTAGTTTCAGGAAGGACATGCCTGAAATTTTTGAACCGATCCAGATCTCTTTGTTCATATGCTGCCCATGACCTTGCCAGTGTTGATCCACATTCAGCAACCATTGCTTCCAGTTTAGAGTAGTCATTATCTTTGGCTTCAGGATCGAATCTCAGATCAAAGAAGACGGCAGACGTTGCATAATCCGGTATTGGCGGCATTCCTACAACCTTGGGATCTTCCTTCTGCTTCTTCCGGAGAAAATCGAGGGCGTAAGAGCTATAGAACTCAATAAACTCCGGCCGGATACTTTTCTCTTTGCGGAGGGAAATCACAAAATCAATCGCCTTATCATCCGATGGCAAAAACTGAACAATCGAAATAGGGTTCTCCCATTTTTGAAGTGCCACCTCAACTTCAGTAATTGCCCCAAAAATACCTTCACTGCCTATGAAGAGGTCAATAAGATCCATGTTAGGCGCCGAGAAGATACCCGCGGCATTTTTTGTTGAGGGCATAGTATACCTTGGAATCTTTACTGTTGCCTCATTTCCCTTGCTATCGATTATGGTAAACTCACCAGCCGGTGTTGCAAAATATTTACCCCGGGGAATCTCAAGGACCTCCCCCGAGGCTAACATGACCCTGATCCTTCTCACCCAGTTTCGCGTGGCCCCGTATTTGTATGTTCTGGCACCGGATGCATTGGTGGCGACGGTTCCGCCCAGGGCTGCCCCTGTCTCGGTTGGATCAGGGGGATAGAAGTAGATAGCCGGGCTTTCCTTGTATCTTTTGAGAAAGGCCTTAGTTTCAGCGGAACCTCT
>JABXJY010000385.1 GCA_013375385.1 Desulfobacterales bacterium | reverse complement strand
GCGATATACGGAGACTTACGCTGGGAGGAGAAGGGTTTCCGTGGTGAGGACGGTGTGGTATATAGATACACAGGGCAGGCAGAAGAACCTCAGAATGGTAATGATAGGAATGTGGGCTATGACCTGGTATATATAGGTGAGCTGTGGGAGAAAAGGCATGACCCAGATATGTTTTACGAGTTTGGCACATTCAGAGGTGATGACTTCGGTAAGAATAAGGCCCATGCGCCTTGGCGATGGGACGATAAAGATGATGGAGAGGTCGGCGCTGATCACTTCTTTGTTGATCCAGCGTATTTAGTTGACTATTATCATGATGGACTTGGAAACTTCTCCCACGATTACATTATCCAGTTCCAGAATTAAGGTATGATCTAGGGCTGACCTGCCCCGATAAAGGATACCACCTTTTAAGTTAGAGTTGCCAGTATAATAGCCTCGGGAGCAAGCCGAGATTCCCAACGCGGCGCCCCGCCCAATAGGGAAATGTGCGATAGTCATCTCCTGAGGCGTATTATGGCACTCATTTGAAGACAGGTAAGCCCCGTTTCGCGGCGTGGGGCTCCTGGGGCAATAATTTAAACGATGGTACAACTACTACCACTGCACGAACATTGGGATGTCTTATTTCTTTTTAAGCGTTGAAACTCCGGCAATATCTATTTTGCCGAGAGTCGGCTCACCGATATACTCCAACCTAGAAGCGCCGCTTAGTTTAGTATCCAGCCGCCCGCTCAGGTTTATGGTACAATCACTAACATCCGAAAGGGTGATATCAGCATTATTGACCGTTAGACTGGCCAGCTTCAAATGACTACCCCCACTGGTCTTAATTTCCATATCTCTGGCCGAGCCCTCCAGTTGAACTGAGCCGAGCCCGGATACGTCGAGATCTATGTCTTCTGCCTTAATATCACCAGAAACAGTGCTGGCTCCGGATACATGAAAGGAAACATCGCCGGCTGATATTGCCAGAAGTTCCACTGAACTGACATCTGATACCGTAAAATCCAGGTCATCCGTTGAACTGAAACGAGAAACAGCACCATCTGTAGCACCGGAGCTATTCAGGCCATATAGTTGCGGCATGGTGATGACCGCCTTTGGATTGGGATCGATGGTGAACATGGCCCATGCGACTTTCGGGACTTCCATTCTTAACTTTAATGTTTGTCCCTCCTTAGCAACCTTGATATCGTCAAACAGGTTATTATTTGCCGTGATACTGATGCTGTAGGTATCAGACTGTTTAATCTCGTAACTGAAAGTGCTACCGATATCCACATGCGTGAATTCGCTGAAATCAAATTGCCTGGTTTCCGTCTCTCCGGTCTCCGTATCCCCGTTTCTCGTGACCAGAATGGTCTGGCATCCTGATATCAGGAAAGCAGCTAGTAGCAGGCTTATTATTATTGTGATGTCCAGCGCTTTTTTCTTTTTCATAGGATCCTCCCTTGTGGCTCATTAGAATTTTACCAGCAAGGCCTTAGCCAGCGCACCGTGCTGGCGTCCTAGATACTTGGACAGATGCATGGTCAGTGTGGCTAGTAAAATACCGGCGATTACAGCCACAGGTAGCATCCAGTCAACCAGATAGTAGGAAACACTGTTAACATAACTGACCGGTAAATCAAAGCCAAGTTGCAAGATGGGTAAGGCAATGCCGTATAGCGATATGGCAATCAAGGTAATGAACACGGTGAAATAAATAATGCCGAGGGGGAGCTGCAATATCATGTAAACAAGTGATAACCATGTATGCTTATCAAAAACCATTGTCTTGAAACTCTGCCACCACCCCATAGTTTTCCGGTAAAATAACGGTCGCCGCGGCATGCGGATTCCCAACAAGGCCTCAACAATAAGCCCTTCAATCAGACCGATACCCCTGACGGACAGAATGAACAGG
>JABXJY010000384.1 GCA_013375385.1 Desulfobacterales bacterium | reverse complement strand
AAGCCAGTTCTTTTGCAAAGGCGTCGTCATTTTCCTGTTCACCGGGATGGAAGCGGAGATTTTCCAGAAGCAGGACATCTCCCTGCTGCATCTCCTCAACCATGGCCTTGACCTGGGGGCCGATACAGTCCGGAGCAAATTGAACATCCTTTTTCAAGAGACGGGAAAAGCGTTTGGCAACCGGCGACAGAGACAACTCAGGGACTACCTTTCCCCCGGGGCGGCCCATGTGTGAGGCCATGATCACCTTTGCGTTTTCGTCAAGGGCGTAGTTTACGGTGGGGAGAACAGCCCTGATGCGGGTGTCATCGGTTACGTTCTGGTGTTGATCCAGCGGCACATTTACATCCACCCTGATGAGAACCGTTTTCCCGGAGATATCGATGTCTTTGATTGTCTTCATACCTGCCTTTTGTTTTTTGAGGTTGGCCTTTTTTCAGATATGTTCCTCCTGCGACGCAGAGCTTCGCACGCCTTCTGGGAACCGTCTGGTGTGGTCCGAAGGTCTTCCTCGCCCATTGCAAGAAATCTGGTTCAAGATGTAGCAGCAGGGACCGATTGCGATTAAAGATCTCATAGCATCTTCTTAGCCCTCTCACAAGGAAGAAATGATCATGGCGGAAGATAATGTTTTGGCTGAAAAAGGAATTCTTTGAAAAAACTAAATTCTGAGAAACCGGACCCAATGTGTTGATAGGGTGACGTGTTCACGATAAAAGGAAAATAGTTATCTAAATCCTTAACTGACAAATAGCACAATATCGTGGCCCCTGTTCTTCATCCGAATCGGGATAGTCTTGCTCACGAACGTCGGCGCAGCTTTGTGCACGGTGGGCAAAATCCATGAAATAGACAGAAAAAAAGGAATTAACCAATAATTGTCAATTCCTTGAAATCCCTGTGGCGGAAGTGCATGGGAATCGAACCCACCAAGCGCCGTATCAGGACGCTTCACCGGATTTGAAGTCCGGGAGCCCCACCAGTGAGCTTTCCACTTCCAGTTTTGAATCTATATCATCTAATTATTCAGATGTCAAAGGGGTAGGTTTCACAGACATCCATGACACAATCAGGTTGATCTTCGTAAGGTAGCGCTGTTTTTTGTTGTAGAATTCATGGGTTAGGGCATATATTTTCAATCAATTTGAAATTCCAGCTTATTACTGATATATATAAGCAAAAGACTTTTCATTCTCTGAGATAAAGATATTCTCCTAACATCTATAACGGAGTATTTGATTATGATCAAGCTTGTCCTTGTCAGACACGGGCAGAGCACATGGAACTCTGAAAACAGGTTTACCGGATGGATTGATGTCGGTCTTTCCGATCTAGGCAAAGAGGAGGCTGAGTCTGCCGCAAGGCTGCTCTTGGAAAAGCATTATACCTTTGATATTGCCTATACCTCTGTTCTCAAACGGGCGATCCAGACACTGTGGATCATCTTGGAGGAGATGGATTTAATGTGGATCCCGGTGCACAGGAGCTGGAGGCTCAACGAGAGACACTACGGTGCCTTACAGGGACTCAATAAGTCGGAGACAGCCGCAAAGCACGGAGCCGATCAGGTTCTTGTATGGCGACGCAGCTATGACATGAGGCCACCTGAACTGGATAGAAATGACAGCCGGTATCCAGGAAAAGATCCCCGATATGCAGACCTTGAGGAGAAGGATATTCCCTTAGCCGAATGCCTGAAGGATACCGTCGAACGTTTCTTGCCCTACTGGCACACTACCATTGTCCCGACCCTCAAAGAGGGGAAAAAGGTCTTGATTACAGCGCACGGAAACAGCCTGCGGGCACTGGTCATGTACCTGGACAATATCCCCGAGGAGGAGATTGTTGGTCTCAACATCCCAACGGGTATTCCCCTGGTATACGAACTGGATAACAATCTCAAGGCAATC
>JABXJY010000010.1 GCA_013375385.1 Desulfobacterales bacterium | reverse complement strand
GAGGGAGGAGATTGAGAAGGCCAAGGAAGAAGGCCTTAGATTTGAGTTTCTCGCCCTACCGGTCGAAGTGTTCAAGAGGGAGGGCAAAACAGTCCTCAAGTGCGTGAGGATGAGACTTCGGGGTCTGGATGAGACGGGGAGGCCCCGACCCATACCGATAGAGGGCTCGGAGTTCACCATTGAGTTTGATGCTGTGATTAAATCGATTGGGGAGGATCCGGACACGTCATATGTCCCTGCCGAATTCCTCGATGAGATGGGAAGGGGACAGCTGAAAATAGATCTCTCTCAGTATTTCCTGGGCAAGAACCTCTTTGCTGGAGGCGATTTCGTAACGGGCCCAGCAACGGTGGTGGAGGCTATAGCTGGTGGTAGGAAGGCTGCGGGATCCATAGATCGATATCTTGGGGGTAGGGTAACGCAGTTTGAAGACAAAGAAGAGGAAACCATGAGCCTTCCCGAGAAATTTAACAGCTCGTGCCTTAAGAGGATGGGTAGGGTCAGGGTGCCTGAACTCTCAGTATCTGAGAGGATGAAGGGCATGGAGGTTGAGGATATTCTTGATCTCGGTCTAGGTGAAACTGAAACGGAGGTGAATAGGTGTTTCAATTGTGGATGTGTGGCAGTCAGCTCATCAGATATTGCTCCAGCACTGATAGCTCTCAATGCGAACATTAGAACTACGGAGAGAATTGTTGAGGCCGAGAAGTTCTTCGCGGTAGGAGTGGAGAGGACAACAGTCCTCGCTGACGACGAGATAGTGACCGAGATTCAGGTACCCAAACCGAGGGGTGGCACCAAGAGCACGTTCATGAAGTTTGCGCCTCGGAAGTCAATAGATTTCCCAATCGTCAACTGCGCAACAGCGGTAGAAAGTGAAGGAGGGGTCGTCAAGGGAGCCAGGATATGCCTGAACGCTGTATATAACGTCCCGTACCGGGTGACTGAAGCGGAGGAATCCATCATAGGGAAATCGATAGATGAGTCGACTGCTGAATCTGCTGCCAATGCAGCCGTTACACATGCGTGTCCATTGGCGAAGAACGCCCACAAGATCCAAATATCAAAGGCACTGGTGAAAAGAACGATACTGGCATGTAGGTAGCCAAAATCTCCTCTCCCTTATGTTCAACCAGGTAACACGGTGCCGGGTCGTCGTAATGAGATGGTATCAAACATATGCGGAAGTGAAGCATTTCACTACGGGCGCGGGACCAAGATCGACCGCGATGGAGCAGCACTACCTCTGCCGCAACACGCGCGTGAAGAACTGAGAGCAGATATCCATCTCCTGACGGTTGGCCTGGAGCAATCCAAGCTACGCCCCATCTCCGATGTATTGGGGAACCATAAGACTTAGCAACCCAATAAATCTTAGAGATAAAAATCTCATAGAGGTCGGAATATGAAATCTAAAGATAAACTGGCAATTATCACCGGTGGCGGGCAGAGGGTTAACAAGCCATTTCTTACTATGAAAGGGTCAAAGGAGGAAATGTGGAAATTAAGTATACGGATGTAGTGGGAAAGGCTGCTCAGATTGGTGTTGAATTGATTCTGGATGAGGGTTTGGTTGATGTGCCGAAATGAAAGACAGGGGAGGATCTGGAATGAAAAAGGCAATTGTCATGGATCCAAAGGACAATGTGGCAACGCTCCTAACCGACGTTGATAAAAATGATGTGGTTCAAGTCAGGACAGGAGATACGTTGATGGAGATTCGAATACAGGAAAAGATCCAATTTGGTCACAAATTTGCAATGAAAAGAATAAGTAAGGGCGAGAATGTGATGAAGTATGGTGAAATTATCGGCCAGACAACTCGAGATATCAATGAGGGACAACACGTTCACGTACACAACGTTGAAAGCCTGAAGGGACGAGGAGATTTGTCCTGGGGAGTTGACGGAAAGGAGTAGGATCAAGATGAAGCTCAAAAACGGCGCTGAATATATCAAGAGTTTGAGAAGATTAAAGCCCATTATTTACTACAGGGGAAAAAGGATTGAGGATGTAACCCGGCATCCGGCCACCGCCCCGCACGTTCGGGCAGCAGCCATGACCTATGCCCTGGCTAGCTCCAGAGAGTATCGAGACCTGGCCACGGCCACATCCCATCTGACTGGCCGGACCATCAGCCGTTTCACCCACGTACACCAGAGCGTTGAGGATCTGATCAAGAAAATCAAGCTCCTCAGGGTTCTCGGCCAGAAAACGGGGACCTGCTTTCAGCGGTGTGTGGGGCACGACGGTATCAATGCCACCTATTCCGTAGCCTATGAGATGGACCAGAAATACGGCACTGACTATTCTGAGCGGTTCAAGAAGTGGCTGGCCTACATTCAGGACGAGAACCTCATGGTGGTGGGTGCCATGACCGATCCCAAGGGAGACCGATCCAAGGGTCCAGCCGACCAGGCAGACCCCGACCAGTACGTTCATATCGTGGATCGTCGGGCCGACGGCATCGTCATACGAGGGGCCAAGCTTCACATGACCGGTGGGGTCAACTCCCACGAGATTTTGGTTATGCCCACCACGGCTATGGATGAACGCTCCAGGGATTATGCGGTGATATGCGCACTGACCGTGGATGCCCCTGGGGTGACCATGATCTTCGGGCGCCAGGCAAGCGATGATCGACGCGATAGGAGGGAACGGATAGATGTGGGTAAACCATCATTTGGAGCCGTAGGTGGGGAGGCTGTTATTGCCTTTGAAGACGTGTTTGTGCCTGGTGACAGGATCTTTATGGATGGCGAAACGGAATTCACCCCCGCTATCGTTTATCGGTTCGCTGCACACCACCGTGCCAACTACGGGGCCTGCAAGACCGGTCTGATGGACGTCTTAATAGGGGCTGTGAGCTATCTGATGCAGATTCAGGGAACGGCCAAGGCCTCCCACGTTCGGGACAAGGTCACCGAGATGATTCATCTGTGCGAGACCCTGTACAGCTCCTCCATCGCGTGTTCAGCCGAGGGCTGGCAGACCGCCTCCGGGGCGTACATGGTGGATACCATGCTCGCCAACGTCTGCAAGCAGAATGTGACTCGGTTGCATTTTGAGGTGGCCCGATTGGCCGTGGACTTGGCTGGAGGATTTATCGCAACTCTCCCAAGCCAGTACGACTTGGAAAGCGAGGATGTGGGGCATCTGGTCAAGAAATATTTCATTGGGGTTGAGGGAATTCCTTACAAGGACCGCATAAAGATCGGTCGTCTCATCGAGGCCATGACCGGAGGCACGGCCCTGGTGGAGTCTATGCACGGCGCGGGCTCACCCCAGGCCCAGAGGGTCATGATCTTCAGAGAGGGAGACTTGGATAAAAAGATCAAACTGGCCAAAACACTGGTGGGAATTCCTGTGAAGAGACATCCGTCGAAGTGAAACATGGCATTGAACGAGAGGATTTCATGACGTTGATGCTGACCTTGGGGTGGCGCTGTGGAGAGAAGAAATTCTCTTGACAAAAGAAAGCGCTGGATATAAAAGCAAACTTTAACTATTTTATGGTAGTTATGATCACTGATCATTCGTTGTAGTTGTTAGCCTCAAATGAAAATTGATTTGACAAATATCCCTTTAGAGGGTAGAGAAGCAGATTTTACTCTTAAACCGGATTGGTGGAAATCGGATCTTGAAGAGGATCGGATCGTGGGACTTGAGAGCCCTGTTTCTGCCTGGATCAAGATATACCCAGCTGGCAATAAGATTGCAGTAGAGGGTTCCTTTTCTACCAGATTGCTTTTGAGGTGCGACAGATGTCTTGAACCTTATAGCTGGGATCTGTCAAAAGATTTCAGGATATATTTGTCAATATCTCCATTTAAGGGAAACGCAGAGGTTGAACTATTAGAAGATGATCTTAATCTCGATTTCATTGATGGTAAGTTCTTACACCCTGATCAGATAATAAAGGAGCAACTTATTCTTACCGTGCCCATGAAGACTCTTTGCACAGTCGAGTGCAAAGGGCTTTGCCCCATATGTGGGTGTAATTTGAATACTACAACGTGCTCATGTTCATCAGGAGACAAAAATTTTCTTTTCAGTAACCAGTAACGAGTAACCAGCATTATGCCTGTACCTAAGAGGAAAAAATCAAGATCAAGGAGGGATAAGAGGAGATCCCATCATCACCTAAAGATGCCTAACATCTCATCTTGTCCCCAGTGTCACGAGCCTGTTCTCCCTCATCATGTATGTATGAATTGCGGTACCTATAAGGGTAAGGTAGTAGTCAAAAAGGAAGAGGGTTAGTTTGAATATTGCCTTAGACGCAATGGGAGGAGACAACGCCCCCGAAGTGATCGTTCGAGGTGCGCTCTGGGCGCACTCTGAATTGGGGGTGAATATTACCCTCGTGGGAGATGAAAACCTCATTCAAAGAGAACTCAGTAAGGGGGGAGGGATAGGCAAGGGCATACAGATTCATCATTGCTCCCAGATGGTGACTATGGATGAATCACCTCTCAAGGTTCTGCGACAGAAGAAGGACTCCTCTATTATGGTGGCCTTTGATCTTGTAAAAGGTGGCCAGGCTGAGGCAGTCGTCAGTGCCGGAAACAGTGGGGCGACCGTAGGAGCCGCTGTGCTTACTCTTGGAAGGATAAAAGGCGTGGAAAGACCGGCTCTGGCCGGGATTTTCCCCGGTGCAAGGGGAAAGGTTGTCTTGATTGATGTGGGAGCCAATGTTGACACCAGGCCCAAGCAACTCTTTGAATTCGGGATTATGGGTGATACTTTTGCCCGCTCACTCCTTAATATGGATAATCCGAAGGTTGGCTTATTGAACATCGGGCAAGAGGGGAGTAAGGGTAACGAACAGGTTAGGATTGCCCACGATTTGTTTGGAAAAGGCCCGTTCAATTTTGTTGGGAATGTTGAAGGGAGGGATATCTTTTCTGGAGATGTACAGGTGATCGTTAGCGATGGATTTGTAGGGAATGTAGCAGTCAAATTGACCGAAGGAATGGCCGAGGCTATAGGTATCATGTTTGAGAGAGAGATATCCCGGAGCTTTTTCTCTAAGCTTGGTTTCTGGCTTAGTAGAAAGGCATTTGAAAATCTTAAAAGAAATCTTGATTATGAAGAATATGGTGGTGCCCTTCTTATGGGGATTAAAGGGGTTGGGATTATTTGTCACGGCAGTTCTTCCCCCAAGGCTATAAAGAATGCGATTAGAACAGCTGCAGGATTTGTCAACAACCGTGTTCAGCAGCGGCTGGAGGAAGGGCTGGCTAAATTTCAACTGAAGGCCTCTGAAGAAATTGCTACCGTGTAGATAGAAAAGGGGAAGATTGCCTGAATCAAAAAGGATAGTAGTTGTAACGGGGGGTTCCAGAGGGATTGGCCGGGCAGTTTGCCTCAGGTTTGCCAGGGATGATGCAAGGATTATATTTGTGCACTATGACCCTGATGACCTCAAAGCAAATGAGACACTAGAACTTCTTGATAAAATGGGTGCGGAGGCACAGGCAGAGAAGCTTGATGTTTCTTCCTTTGAGGCTGTTGAGGAATTTTTTAGAGAGGTAGTAAGAGAGTTTGGAAGGGTGGATGTGTTGGTCAATAATGCGGGAATAACAAGGGACACGCTTCTGATGAGGATGTCCGCTGAGCAATGGGACGAGGTACTTACGGTTAACCTTAGAAGCGTTTTTAATTGTACCAAGGCAGTGATGAGGTCGATGATAAAAGAGAGAGGTGGCAGAATCATAAATATTTCATCCCTCGTGGGGCAGATTGGGAATAGTGGACAGGCTAACTATGCAGCCTCCAAGGCAGGCATACTTGGCTTCACTAAGAGTGTTGCAAAGGAATTGGCTACCAGAGACATCACCGTTAATGCTGTAGCACCGGGTTTTATTGATACAGAGATGACAGAAAAGCTTCCTGCCAAGGCAAAGGAGGCCTTTCTGGCCCAGATTCCTATGGGCAGGATTGGCAGACCTGATGAGGTGGCCGAAGCGGTCTATTGGTTAGCTTCCGAAGGCGCAACCTATATTACAGGACAGGTTATTCATGTAAATGGTGGGCTTTACATGTAGGTTAGTTAACAAACAACTTATGGAGGTGCACATGTCGGTTGAGGAAAAGATAAGGAAGATCATTTGTGAGCAGTTGGAGGTGAGTGAGGAGGATGTGGTTCCAGGGGCATCATTCGTGGATGATTTGGGTGCAGACTCCCTCGATCAGGTAGAATTGATTATGGCCATGGAAGAGGAATTTGGTATCTCTATCTCTGACGAGGAGGCCGAAAAGATCATTACTGTTCGGGACGCCGTTGAATATCTTGGACAGCATGTAGGATAGCCCCCATTTAGATGATCAAGGAGAATACCAAGATGGCCACGAGAGTTGTTGTTACCGGGTTAGGCATGGTTACACCCCTTGGAATCGGGGTGGAAGAAAATTGGGAGGCCGTCTCAAAAGGCAAATCCGGCATAGGGCCTATTACCAGATTTGATGCTTCCTCATTTCCTTGCCAGATTGCTGGTGAGGTCAAGGGCTTTAGGTCTGAGGATTTTCTTGCCTCCAAGGATGCCAGGCACCTTGATGTCTTCATTCACTATGCCGTAGCCTCGGCTCGAATGGCCGTTGAAGACTCAAAGCTCAGGATAACACCAAAAAACAATGAGCGGGTAGGCTGTGTGACCGGTTCTGGTATAGGTGGATTGAGCACCATTGAGTTTTATCATAAGGTTCTCTTAGAGAAGGGGCCGAGGAGGATAAGCCCCTTTTTTATTCCTGGCATAATTGCCAATATGGCTCCGGGCCGGATAGCTATCGAGTTCGGGGCTAGAGGTCCAAACAGCTGTGTAGTAACGGCATGTGCCGCCAGCTCCCATGCCATTGGTGAGTCATGGAAGATAATCCAGCGGGGTGCGGCTGATGTGATGATAACCGGTGGAACGGAGGAGGTCTTAACCCCTTTGGCCCTCGGAGGATTTACCTCTATGAAATCCGTTTCAACAAGGAATGATGAACCTGAGAAGGCATCAAGGCCCTTTGATCGAGAAAGGGATGGTTTCATAATGTCAGAGGGTGGTGGTATCATTATTCTAGAAGAATTACATCATGCACGTGAGAGGGGTGCAGATATCTATGCTGAGATAATTGGCTATGGCATGTCCTCGGATGCCTATCATATAACTGCCCCTGACCCTGAAGGAGTAGGGGCAAGCATATGTATGAAGGCAGCGCTGAAGGATGCAGGATTAAATCCTCCCGATATTGACTACATAAATGCACATGGAACGAGTACAAAATTGAATGATATCTCCGAGACAAAAGGGATAAAATCCATTTTCGGTGATCACGCATTCAAGATTCCCATAAGTTCTACCAAATCGATGACAGGCCATCTTTTGGGCGGCGCAGGAGTGGTAGAGGCAACATATTCCATTCTAGCTATGAGAAATGGCCTTATTCCCCCAACTATCAATTATGAGTTTCCAGATCCTGAATGCGACCTTGACTACGTCCCAAACAAGGCCAGGGAAGCAAGGGTAAGAACCATACTATCCAATTCCTTTGGATTTGGCGGCACCAATAGCTCATTGATCTTCAGAGAATTTGTGCCCTAACAGATTCATTTGATTCCTCGTTGCTGGTTTTTCCTTCCTGGTTAGGAAGACAGGTAACGGGTAACGAGCCATGAATATCATCATCGGATCAGATCACGCCGGATTTGATTTAAAAGAGGAGATAAGGAGATTCTTATCCGAAAAAGGTGACTGTGGTGTCAAAGATGTGGGGACATTCAGCCATGAGCCAGCCGACTACCCAGTCATCGCCCACGAGGTAGCCAAAAACATTTCCGAGAAGAAGTTCAAAAAAGGAATATTACTATGCGGTTCAGGGATCGGCATGTCAATAGTTGCCAACCGGTACAGAAATGTTAGGGCTGCCCTCTGCCACAATCTCTATACTGTGAGACTCAGCAGAAAGCACAATGATGCCAATATACTTGTCCTCGGAAGCAGGGTTCTCGGTGTTGGTCTGGCCTTAGAGATGGTAGATCTTTTTCTCAGTACCGATTTTGAGCGAGGCCGACATCAGAGGAGGGTGGATCAGATTGATATCACGTAATTGGAGTCTGAGGAGGGTTGATTCTCAGATCTATCAGACTATTGTCCATTCTCTTTGCCGTCAGTTTCCCCTCTATTAGATACGCAATAAGCTCAATGATGCCTCGTGATTTGGGAGATCCATTGCCAAGACCTGCCTGGCCAGAGTATTTTATGTCCATTGCAAAGCTGGTAACCACAAGGTCAACCTGCCTGAGGAGGAAGGTTGGCGCTGTGCTGGTTAAAGATAAGCGGATACTGGCCACAGGTTATAATGGTGCACCAACTGGTATCAGACACTGCAAGGATACTGGCTGTCTGAGGGAGACGTTAAAGGTAAAGGCAGGTGAGAGGCATGAGCTCTGTCGGGGTCTTCATGCCGAGCAGAATGTCATTATACAGGCAGCCTATTATGGAGCTGTGAGTAAAGGAACAACCCTCTACTCTACCCACATGCCTTGTGTCATTTGTTCAAAGATGCTGATTAATGCAGGGGTAGAAAAAATCGTTTATTTGGATGGTTACCCAGATCCTCTGGCAGATGAGATACTGTCTGAGGCAAACATAGAATTAGTGAGGTTAACGATATGAAGTGTCCATTTTGTGGTGAGATAAGAAACAAGGTCATTGACTCCAGGCTCAGTAAGGATAGCAGGACGATACGGAGAAGGAGAGAGTGTCTTAATTGCCAAAAGCGCTTTACCACCTATGAAAAGGTTGAGGCTGTTTTGCCCATGGTGGTAAAGAAGGATGGCAGGAGAGAGCCTTTCAATCACGAAAAGATCAGGGTAGGCATTCACAAGGCCTGTCAGAAGAGGCCGATAAGCATTAATGATATTGATGATTTTGTTGATTCCCTGGGCCAGCTCTTTCAGGAAAGAGGCCATCGGGAGATAAACAGCTCTGATATAGGTGAACGGGTGATTGAAAGATTGAAGGAATGGGATGATGTGGCCTATGTCAGGTTTGCGTCTGTCTATCGGCAGTTCAAGGACATAAATGAGTTCATGACCGAATTGAAAGAACTTCTTGATGAGAGGAGAGGTGAAGATAAATAGTGTGGCCAATTCGAAAGTTCATTGAGTTCTTAGCGCTCATAGGCTTTTAACATTCACCCTGTGGAGTAAAAAAATGTACTCAGAATGAAGCCAGTTAAGGATATTATAATTCAAACCTCATCCTGCGAGACAAAAAGCTTACTCCAGAGGGCAGGTAAACCCAAGAACCACTTGAAACACAACAAACACCATGGATAGTGATGAAAGATTTATGAGACAGGTGCTCCGGCTGGCAAGAAAAGGGCTCGGGTCAACCTCTCCAAATCCTGTAGTAGGGGCGCTTGTCGTTGAAAATGGGCGGATTATTGGTTCAGGATATCATAAAAGGGCAGGGGTTCCCCATGCAGAAATAGTAGCCTTATCCAAGGCAGGCGATGGTGCAAGGGGTGCAACACTGTACGTTAATCTTGAGCCCTGTAACCATTACGGCAGAACCCCACCGTGTACAAAGGCCATTCTAGATAGTGGTATCAGGAGTGTTGTTGTGGGCGCACATGATCCTAATCCCCATGTCACTGGGGGCGGATGCACGTTTCTTCGCTCTAACGGTGTAGAGGTGAAGTGCGGTGTGTTAGAAGAAGAATGCACTAGATTGAATGAGGCCTATATCAAGTATGTGACGAGAGGTAAACCTTTTGTGATCGTGAAGGGGGCCCTAACCCTTGATGGGTGGATAGCCACAAAGACGGGTGATTCAAAGTGGATAACCAATGAAAAATCAAGGAAGTTTGCTCACTCCTTAAGAAAAAGGGTGGATGCTATTATGGTTGGGGTGGAAACCATCATAGCCGATAATCCTCTGTTAACGCCTTATCTGACAAGAGACTCAGCCCCAGATCCTGTCAGGGTTATAGTAGATACTACCCTGCGGGTTCCTCTACAGAGCAGGGTCTTTGATTCAGGAACATCTGCCTTGACCATTGTGGCTTCAGGTAGTAATGTAAGCAATACAAAGAGAAAAAGGTTGGAAGGGCAAGGGGCCACGGTTATCAAATGCCAGATGAGAGACGGACGGATTGATCTTGCAGATCTGCTGGACAAACTAGCAGAGATGTCAATATGTTCTGTTTTGGTAGAGGGTGGGGCAACCCTCTTTGGTTCAATCATAAGAGAGAGACTTGTTGATAAGTTTTACATGTTCATTGCCCCCAAAATCCTTGGTGGCGATAATGGTGTGGCATTCACGAGAGGCCCCGGATGTGATATGATAGAAGATTGCCTGACCTTAAGGCCTTCGATGGTCAGGAGATTCGATGATGATATTATGATTGAGGCCTACCCTGGATGACATTCTACGAATGTCTAATTGCAGATTGAAAATTGAAGATTGGAAATTTCAAAATCAATCCGGCTTGCAAGTAGATCTGCAATTCGATATTTAGAATTTTCATTTTACAATTAAGCGAAGCAGTCATGTTCACCGGTATCGTTGAAGGGATTGGAACGGTAAGAAACATACGGTTTTTGGGTTCCGAGGCCAGCGTTACTGTCGGGGTTCCAGCTTCGTTTTCTGACTGTCATCCCGGAGATAGCCTTTCGGTTGACGGCGTTTGCTTAACCATAACTGGTGTAAGGGGAGATCTGTGTACCCTGGATGTTTCAGCTGAGACGCTTAAAAGAACTACATTAGGCACAATAAAACAAGGCGCGGTGGTGAATCTTGAAAGGGCACTGAGGCTGTCTGAGCGATTAGGCGGACACCTTGTGAGCGGTCATGTGGATGGCACGGGTACACTTGAAAAGATTGAAAAGGTGCAGAGATCGTGGATTATTCAGATTGGCATAGATGAGCCCTTAAGCAGGTATCTGATAGAGAAGGGCTCCATTGCCGTGGATGGAATAAGTTTAACGATCAATAGATGTATGGGAAACTCCTTTGATGTGACCATTATACCTCAGACAGCGAGCATGACTACCATCTTAAGGAAAAGGGTTGGTGACAGGGTAAACATAGAGATAGACATGATTTCAAAGTATGTAGAGAAATTTCTTTCTCATGATAAAGCAGCCATGCCTAAAGGGCCGGCGTCGAGGATTGATAGAGATATGTTGATCAGGTATGGTTTTGGAGAGGCTAATGAGCATTTCTAATATAGAGAGGGCACTCGAAGATTTACGGCAGGGTAAGATGATTATCCTTGTCGATGATGAGGACAGGGAAAATGAGGGCGATTTGACCATGGCTGCTGAGAAGGCCACACCTGAGGCCATAAACTTCATGGCGAAACATGCCAGAGGCCTGATTTGCCTGTCTCTCGATCCAGACATAGTTGAACGGCTCAAGCTTCCCCTGATGGTCCAGGACAATCGGTCTCGTTTTCAGACTGCCTTTACGGTCTCTATAGAGGCAAAGCATGGGGTAACTACCGGTATTTCTGCTGCTGATAGAGCACATACCATTCTTACGGCCATGGCCGATGATGCCAAACCTGATGATCTGGTTCAGCCAGGGCATCTGTTTCCCTTGAGGGCGCGGAGAGGGGGAGTGCTTCGAAGGACCGGGCAGACCGAGGGTTCTGTAGATCTGGCCAGACTTGCCGGTCTAAAGCCGGCAGGGGTCATCTGTGAGATGATGAATGACGACGGTACTATGGCCAGAAGACCTGATCTGGATAAATTTGCCAAGAAACATGGTCTCAGAATAGTTACGGTTGCCGATATTATTGCCTACCGGATGAGAAATGAATCGTTTGTGCATAAAGAGGCAGAAACGGTCCTACCGACCCCATTTGGTGAATTCAAGGCAATAGCCTTCAGAAATGAGCTCGATAACGGTGAGCATCTGGCCTTGGTAAAGGGCCGCATTGACCCCTCCAAAGACATTCTGGTTCGGGTCCACTCCGAGTGTTTGACTGGGGATGTGTTTGGCTCTTATCGATGTGATTGTGGAGATCAATTGAGAAAGGCCCTTGAAATGGTCGATCAGGAGGGACTGGGGGTTGTCCTCTATCTAAGGCAGGAAGGCCGGGGAATTGGCTTTGCTAACAAGCTTAAGGCCTATGTATTGCAGGACAAGGGTTTTGATACTGTAGAGGCAAATAGAGAGCTCGGTTTCAAGGCTGACCTGAGGGATTATGGGGTGGGCGCACAGATTCTTGTTGCCTTAGGTGTTAGAAAGATGAGGTTAATGACCAACAATCCCAAGAAGATAGTTGGTCTCGAAGGCTATGGCTTGGCAGTTACCGGCAGGGTACCTATTGAAGTTCCTCCGAGACCTGAAAATGAGCACTATCTTTTAACCAAATGCGAAAAGCTTGGACACATCATGAGAATCGATACTTAGATTTAGAGGAGGGTGGTTATGCCCAAGGTTATTGAGGGAGAGATTTCAGCCAGGGAACTTACAGTTGCGATCATAGTGAGCCGCTTTAATGATTTTGTGAGCCAGCGATTATTGGACGGGGCCTTAGACGCCCTAAAAAGGCATGGGGCATCTGATGACCAGATAACCGTTGTCAAGGTGCCCGGTTCCTTTGAAATCCCTTCTATGGCAAAGAAGTTAGCATCGGGTGGTCGATTTGACTGCGTGATCTGTCTGGGGGCCGTAATCAGGGGTGCTACCCCGCACTTTGAATACATCAGCTCACAGGTAGCAAGAGGGATAGCCTCTGTTGCCCTTGAAAGCCTAATTCCGATTGCATTTGGAGTGATAACCAGTGATACCCTGGAGCAGGCCATTGAGAGGGCTGGCGCGAAGAGTGGAAACAAGGGTTGGGATGCCGCTGTCTCGGCTATGGAGATGGTTAGTCTGTTCAAGGCACTCGATCAGGTTACCCCTTGATATAGCCTGAGTATGGGTTCAGTTTGCCAGCGGTGGAGCCCAGGCTGAATGCTTGCTCAACAGACATATCTCCCGGGCTATAGTAGAAGACCATGGGAAAGAGAAGGCGCTCGAGGGAACTCGCAATAAAGGTTCTTTTCCATCTTGAGTTTTCAGGTGATGATCCTGCCGCAGGCTTTGCTTTGATCTGCAGCAACTTCGGGGCCTCTGAAGATGTCAAGCCCTTTTCTGAGGAGCTTGTATTAGGGGTTTGTGGTCATCTCAGAGAGTTGGATAGTCTGATAGGTAAGGCCTCAAAGAACTGGCGATTGGAGAGGATAGCAAAGGTTGACCGCTCCATTTTGAGATTAGCTGTATATGAGCTTTTATACAGGGATGACATCCCGCCGAAAGTCTCTATTAATGAGGCGGTGGATCTGGGAAAGAAATTTGGAACTGAGGAATCAGGTGCCTTTATTAATGGCATATTGGACAAGATTTATAGCACCTTGAAGTTTGATTCTCAGAAATCCTTAACAGTTTAACGCTTACCTTAATGCACCTAAAGGATGAGATTGGATCTAAGGCTAACCCACAGATGTTTAGATCAGCTTTGGTGTCAGGCTGTGGTTGCCTTCGTATTTG
This sequence comes from Desulfobacterales bacterium, assembly GCA_013375385.1. GTDB lineage: Bacteria > Desulfobacterota > DSM-4660 > Desulfatiglandales > B25-G16 > JABXJZ01. The sequence goes on along the minus strand of JABXJY010000010.1, from coordinate 13,107 downwards.
AAGATGACTCCCTCCTTACAGGATACCTTTCCAGGCTCAATGAGAAGTTAGCTGGCTCTTTAGCGCAGCTCATAGATATACATTTCCTTACAGGAAGACGAGGTGAACTCCTGCTTCTTGCCTCTCAGGAAAGGATTAAGGCCGACAAACTGTTATTTGTTGGTCTCGGGCCCCTCACCGGTTTTTCACGCAGGACCTTATCCTCTGTTATGAGGAACGTATCATCAACCCTTGAGAGGCTCAAATTACATGAATTTGGCATTACGGTACCCTGGATTGAAGGGATGAAAACAGGTTATGGGGAATTGATAAAATCTACTATAGGTAATCTAGTGAAATACCATTCTATGAGTAAAAGGGGTGTGGCCGATTTCTCACTAAAGGTTTTTCTTTCCATTGAGGAACGGTTTTTTTCAGACCTGCGATCTTTAGATCAGGAGTTAAGGAGATATCTCGATCCGCCTGTGGTGGATTACACGATAGTAATCGATAGCAGTAGAGGTTCAGGGAATGAGAAAGTATGATCCTCATACAACAGAGGCCAGGTGGCAGTCATTCTGGGAAAAGAAAGGTTACTTTAAGGTCACCGAAGATAGAACAAAGAAGAAGTACTATTTGCTTGAGATGTATCCGTATCCCTCTGGCAAGATACATATGGGTCATGTTAGAAATTACGCTATCGGAGATGTAGTTGCACGATACAAGCGGATGAGGGGATTTAATGTCCTTCATCCGATGGGCTGGGATGCCTTTGGTATGCCAGCTGAGAATGCCGCTATCGAGAATAACACACACCCGGCCAAATGGACATACGAGAACATAGACTACATGAGGGGCCAGCTCCAGAGGATGGGGTTCAGCTACGATTGGGATCGGGAATTGGCTACCTGCAGGGCCGAATATTATCGCTGGGAGCAACTCATCTTTCTGAAGATGTTTGAGAAAGGTCTGGCATACAAGAAAAAGACCTACGTTAACTGGTGTGAGCTCTGTCAGACAGTGCTGGCCAATGAACAGGTCGTAGACGGATGCTGCTGGAGACATCTTGATCAGGAGGTTGTCCTGAAGGAGATGGATAGCTGGTTTCTCAAGATTACAGACTATGCCAAGGAATTGCTTGAGTACTGCGATAAACTTCCAGGTTGGCCAGAGAAGGTCCTTACCATGCAGAGGAATTGGATAGGAGAGAGTCATGGGGCCATTATTCGTTTTCCTGTAGTCGATGCAGATCATGTTATCGAGGTCTTCACAACCAGACAGGACACGGTTTTTGGTGCAACCTTTCTCTGTTTTGCCCCAGAGCATCCCCTTGTCAAGGAATTGACAGAGGGCAGCGGTAAAGAAAAGGAGGTGGCGGAGTTTGTTGAAAAAACACTCAAGGTAGACACCTTTATGAGGACAGCTGATTTCACGGTCAAAGAGGGGGTATTTACCGGGAGGTATTGCCTGAATCCTCTGACAGGGGAGGAGATGCCCATCTATGTAGCCAATTTTGTCCTCTATGAATATGGAACAGGAGCGATTATGGCAGTTCCTACCCATGATGAGAGGGACTTTGAATTTGCCGAGAAGTATGGTTTGCCGCTCAGGATTGTCATCAAACCAGAGGATAGAGACCTTACCGAGGAGGAAATGACCGAGGCCTATATTGATGAAGGGATTCTCGTCAACTCTGGTCCATTTAACGGGATGCAAAATATGGAGGCCTTGGATAAGATAGCTGATTATCTTGAATCAAAGGGAATGGGCTATAAGACGGTAAATTTCCGTCTGAAAGACTGGGGCATTAGCAGGCAGAGATACTGGGGCGCGCCTATACCTATCATCTATTGCCCGCAGTGTGGCGTGGTTCCGGTTCCCGAAGATCAGCTTCCCGTGTTACTCCCCCTTGATCTTGATCTCAAAGAGGGGGGAAGATCACCACTTCCACATGAGCCGTCTTTTTATGAAACGAAATGCCCTCGTTGCCGGGAGTTGGCGCAAAGGGAGACAGATACCATGGATACCTTTGTTGAATCATCGTGGTACTTTGAAAGATTTGCATCTCCCAGGTATGAGAAAGGTCCCTTTGACAGGGAAAAGGTTGCCTACTGGATGCCTGTAGATCAATATATAGGTGGCATAGAGCATGCGATATTGCACCTTCTGTATTCCCGGTTCTACACAAAGGTCCTCAGGGAAATGGGATATCTAGATATAGATGAGCCCTTTACCAATCTCCTGACCCAGGGGATGGTATGTAAAGAGACCTTCAGGTGCGCAGAACATGGTTATCTTTACCCCGAGGAGGTAAAGGAAGGCAGATGCATCCACTGCGGCAAAGGGGCAGAGACCGGAAGTTCCGTCAAGATGTCCAAATCGACCAAGAATGTGATTGACCCCCAGAAACTTATTGATCGATATGGTGCAGACACCGTCAGGATGTTCTGCTTATTTGCATCCCCTCCTGAGAGGGACCTTGAATGGAGTGATGAGGGTGTAGAGGGCGCCTGGAGATTTCTCAACAGGGTGTGGCGTCTCCTTCTTGAAAACAGGAAGCTCCTGTCCGATGGTAAGCCCTACGATGGTATTCTACCCCTTTCGCCTGATTTAAGGGATATCCACCGTAAGACCCACCAGACTATAAAAAAGGTGACAGAAGATATAGAAGAGAGGTTCCATTTTAACACTGCGATCAGTGCGATTATGGAACTCTTCAATATGACAAATCAGGTTCTCAGTAACGGGAGAGAGGTCTCTGAGGTTGCTTGCTCTGTTATAAGAGAGGCAGTAGACACCATGATAGTACTCTTGCATCCTGTAGTCCCTCACATTACAGAGGAGCTGTGGGAGATCCTTGGTCACAGCCAGAGCCTGGCAACTGTCTCGTGGCCACCATACAGGGAAGAGGCCCTTGAGAAGGAGAGTCGCCTCGTTGTCATTCAGGTAAACGGTAAGGTCAGGAGCAGGATAGAGGTACCTGTTTCATTGAATGAAAAGGAGATTCAGGATCAGGCCTTGAGGGATCAGAGAGTCCAGCATTTTGTTGGTGACAGAGAGATAAAAAGGGTAATCGTCGTTCAGAAAAAACTGGTTAATGTGGTGGTGTGATGTATTCGTTGCTCGTTGCTGGCCGGCTTGTTAAGATAACGAGTAACGAGTAACCAGCAACAGGCAATGAGTTGTGATTCACAAAAACCCTTACAGTTAGTGGCAAAGTTGAAAGATTTTTTTCAATGTGAAGGGCTGACCCGATTATTTCTTTTGCTGACATTTGTCTTGTGCTGCCTCACCTCTGGTTGCGGTTATCGTTTTAGGCCAGCCGGAAGACCTATTGGTATAACCCTGGACTCCATAGCCATTCCTCTCTTTTCCAGCACCTCTTCTTTCACGGGCATCGAAGGTGAATTTACCAGGATCGTGAGAGAAGAATTCTTTACACATTCCAGGGTAAGGATAGAAAGTAAAGACAAGGCCCAGGCTGTTTTGAGCGGCAGGATTCATTCTATCACAACAGAACCATTGACCTATAGAATAACTAAGAAACCTCTTACAATAACGAGGATTAGCCCAGATGAGAAAATCACCTATGAATACCTTTCGACAGATGAGGTTACCAGCTCACGGACCTTGAAGGTAACAATGGATGTAAAATTGACAGATACGGAAACAGGAAAGGTACTCTGGCATGCTCCCAATCTTGCAGGGGAGACCAGCTTTACGGTAAGCGCAGACCCCTTAAGGAATCGGTACAACCAGCGCCAGGCCCTTATCACCATTGCCCGTGACCTGGCCACCAGGATCTATAGTAGAACCATGGAAAGGTTCTGATGCAAGATCTGACTCCGGACAATGTGTCGATCTCTTTAGAGAAGGGTGTTCTCGCACCCTTCTATCTCTTTTATGGCCCAGAAGAGTTCTGGATAGAGCTAACCCTCGACAAGGTCAAGAAGGATCTCATACCTGACTCAGTAAAGGAATTTAATCTAGAGATCCTCTATGGAGGGGAGATCTCTCCTCAAGAGATACTCAACAGGGCACATCTTCTTCCCTTTATGTCTTCTCACCGGTTGATCATAGTGAGGGGGACTGAGAATTTTGCCCAAAGCGATCTTGGCCTTTTTCTTCCCTATCTGGACAGTCCAGTTGATTTCACTTGCATTATCTGGGTATCGGGCAAGGCAGATTTGACCGGTGCATTCTACAAAAGGTTCAGGGAGCGTGGCAGGGCAGTACATTTTAGAAAGCTGTCCGAGCGGCAGGCATATAGCTGGATCCAAAAGAGGGCAAAGGAGTTGGGGCTGAGCATCGATCGGAATGCATCTGAGATTCTCTACCAGATGGTTGGAAGCAGCCTGCGGGATCTTTTTAGTGAGATCTTGAAACTTTCCCTGAGGCATCCCAATTCCCGGATAGGGGTAGACCAGATAGAGGAACTGGCCACCTTTAGCAGGCTCTTTACTGTTTTCGATCTGGTAGACTATGTTTCTAAGAAAGATGCCTCCCATGCCATAGCAGCCTTAGGTAGGCTTTTTGATACACAGGGACGGGATTCAAATGCTACCCTAGGGATTCTCGGGATGGTGGCCAGACAGGTTAGATTAATCTTGAAGACCAAATCAGGGCTTACAATAGGAGGGGGGAGACGGGGAGTGACGGATAGATTAAGGCCACTGCCCAATTTTGTGATCGAGAAGTGTATTGCTCAGGAGAGGTTCTGGCAGGAAGGTGAGCTCGAAGAGGCCCTGAACCACATATATGATGCAGACGGATTAATCAGGTCTGGTGTGAGGGGCGATCTTGTTTTGGAGGGCCTGATTTTTCAGCTTTGTTTCCCGGCGAGCTCATAGCAGCCAGTTTGTTTACCTGGAGGGTCAATCGGGAGATTTTGCGACTGGCGGTATTCTTGTGTATGACACCTTTGGATTGAATCCTCTGGAGAGCGGAGGTGGCCTTACGAAGGGATAGGCTTGCATCTTCGATCTTCTTGTCTGCTATGGCGAGCCTTACCTCTTTGATGGCGGTTTTGGCCTTGGTTTTGTATGCTATATTTCTCAATCTTCGCCCCTTGCTTTGTCTACCTCTTTTGATAGCGGATTTGTGAGTTGCCACGTTCTTACCTCCTAAGCGTTACAGACCGGCATCGTAAACTAACCCTAACACTGTGTCAAGATTTTTATGAATGAAAATGAGCTTGTTACACGGGCGGCTGGTGTAGTTGGTGTCTTTACCTTCTTAAGCAGGATCTTAGGATTAGCAAGAGACATGCTTATCGCCAATTTCTTTGGCTCTGGTATGTCTGCCGATGCATTCTTTGTTGCCTTTCGGATCCCGAACCTTTTACGGAGACTCTTTGCAGAGGGTTCCTTCTCTGTAGCCTTTATACCGGTCTTTACCGAATACCTCCAGACGAGAACAAGAGAAGAAGCCTTCTTGCTGGCACGTGTTGTGTTAACCTTTCTGGTTCTTGTTCTCACAGCTGTTACCATTCTTGGCATTGTATTGTCTCCCTTGATTGTGAGGATTATCGCCCCGGGCTTCGGAGGTGCGGGTGAAAAGTATGCCCTCACTGTTCTTCTGACCAGGATCATGTTTCCCTACATATTTCTCGTTAGCGTGTTTGCCCTTTTCATGGGGATCCTCAACTCTCTTAAGCATTTCGCAGCACCTGCCATGGCCCCTGTCTTTTTAAACCTATCTATGATTGCTGCCCTTCTTTTGCTGGCCCCTTACATGAGGACCCCAACAGTAGCCCTGGCCATCGGTGTAATAGGGGGAGGAATTCTGCAATTGGCACTGCAGATCCCTTTCTTGATGGACAAAGGTCTCTCTTTTGCACCAAAATGGAACCCAGGCCACCCGGCCTTAAAGAAGATTGGTATGCTCATGCTTCCAACCATCTTCGGTTCCGCTATTTACCAAATAAATCAGTTAGTGGGCACACTATTAGCATCCCTTCTCAGGGAGGGCAGTATTTCTTATCTCTACTATGCCGACAGACTCGTCCAGTTCCCCCTGGGTGTCTTTGCCATAGCAATAAGCACAGCAGTTTTGCCATCTCTTTCAAGAGAGGCGGCAGATGGAGATTTCGACAGGCTGAAGGAGACACTTTCTCATGCCCTCAGACTCACCATGTTTATTACGATACCGTCAATGGTAGGATTGATTGTCCTGAGGGAGCCAATAGTCAGGCTCTTATTTCAAAGGGGTGCATTCGATTCATTTACCACCATAATGACTGCACGGGCCCTTCTGTACTATTCTCTGGGGCTCTGGGCATTTGCTGCCCTCAGGGTCTTTGTGTCCGCCTTTTACTCCCTGCAGGATACCAAGACGCCGGTTAAAGTGGCGGTGGTAGCTATGGTCTTAAATTTTGTCTTTTCTGTTATCTTGATGCGCACACCTCTCCAGCATGGAGGTCTGGCCCTGGCCCTTTCCCTTGCCTCCACCTTGCAGCTCTGTATGCTTATCTTTTTATTGCGGAGAAGACTGGGGGGCATCGAGGGGAGGGTAGTAATGGGTTCAATGGCAAGGTCTTTTCTTTCCTCTCTTGCTATGGGTGTCTGCGTTTACTTCCTCGCCTCCAAGTTCCTGGCTGGTAATGTGGCCCGGGACGCCTTTGCCCTCGCCCTCGGGGTTTTGATCGTAGTATGTGCCGGGCTGGCTGTATATTTTATCTCAGCAAAGCTCCTGGGAAGCAAAGAACTATCAGACCTTATGGGGGCATTAAAGGTATCTCAAAAGAAAGATCTCTAGTACCAATTACCGCTCAGGAATAATAGGTTCCGCCTGGGATTGCGAAGCTCCAGCTAATATTTAGCTTGAATAGAAAAGAAAAAAATGGCACATTACCACAGTAAATCCAAGGAGCGAGGTTGTTTCTAAGGGCTGTCAGCTAACAGCTAAATGCTTAAGAGAGTGGGGATGTAGCTCAGTTGGGAGAGCGGTACGTTCGCAACGTACAGGTCAGGGGTTCGATTCCCCTCATCTCCACCAAAACGTTAGAAGGTAGGGATGTATTAAGTGAAAAGAAGTGCTGAGGTTGAGCGAAAGACAAAGGAGACAGATATCCAGGTAACCTTGAATCTAGACGGAGGAGGTCTCTCCTCTGTTGATACAGGCATCCCTTTTCTTGACCATATGTTTGAGTTGATGGTTGCCCATGGTTTCATGGATCTTAACGTCAGGGCAAAAGGGGACACAGAGATTGATTACCACCATACCGTTGAGGATCTGGGCATCTGTCTGGGTAAGGCCATAAATCAGGCCTTAGGGGAAAGGAAAGGGATTAGACGGTATGGTCAGGCAATCATTCCCATGGATGAGGCCCTGGCACAGGTGGTAATTGATATCTCAAACAGACCGTATCTTTCGTACAAGGTGCCTATAAAGAAGGGTTTGACAGGGAAATTTGATATAAGGCTTCTCAAGGATTTCTTCAGGGCCCTGGTGAATTATGCAGGTGTGACAATGCATATAGAGCTTTTGTCTGGTGATGATGCCCACCATAGTGCCGAGGCAATCTTCAAGGCCTTTGGGAGGGCATTCGATCAGGCATGTCAGAGAGAAGAAAGGCTGGATGGTGTGCCATCCACCAAAGGCCTTTTATAGTGAGTTTCTCATGCCTTAGAACACCACTCAAGGTTGTCCTTCCCATTTTCTCCCTGATCCTCCTGTCGAGCTGTCCTGCAAATAGCGATCAGTATCACCTGCTTGATCTTTCAACATTTATAAAGAGTAGAGGTACATGGCTTACAGCAAGAGAGCTGTCTGCAATCTGCCGCCAACCTTGAACAGTGCTCATTTTTTTTGCTTGACAGGCATCAAAAAATATGTTCATATTCTGAACGCTTTTTGACTTGATAATGCCTGTAGCTTGCTCTTCCCCCTTGATGGGGAGGTTAGGTGAGGGTGATAAAATGTTTGTTCACCCTCCCCTTTATCCCCTTCCCATCACAGGAGGCGGCGTTGATATTGGATACCCCGCAGCTTGCTGCAGGGTGGTTCATTTCACTAGAATTATCAAAAAATCCTTTAATATCAATGTCCTATACCCATTCTGAGGTGTAACTTAGGGGGCGGAGCTGTCTCTTGAGAGACAGCTCATAGCCGGTAGCTCATAGCTGAAAGGAGGGAGAGATAGCGTTTGCATTTGAAAATCTGAAAGTCTACCAAAGGGCCCTGGATTTTTCAGTTACAGTGATTGGAGTAATTGATGAAATGGATACACCAAGAAAGCACTATAGGCTCATTGAACAATTGGAATCATCATGCACATCTGTGGCTCTAAATACCCGCCCTGTTAAATGATATTGGAGTATTATTCTAAGACACACTCAATGAGCATATTTGTAATAATTCGATCAGGGCATGCTATGCGGTATTTAACAGGGTAAGAGGGGGAGGGCCGTTTTTCTAAAAAAGAGTTCAAGCAGTTTTTGTATATTGCCAGAGGATCTCTTTACGAAACCGTCACAATGCTACAAATATTTAAGAAAAAGAATTGGCTAGGGCAGACCGCCTACGATACGCTGTACTCCGAAGCCCAAGAGATCAACAAAATGCTCTCTGGACTGATAAGTTCCATTCGTGGCCCGAAATAAAGTCCCAGGCAATTCCCTATCAGCTGTGAGCTAAGAGCTGTGAGCTATTCTGTATACTCTTAGCCCCATGCGCTCTGCTCATCAGGATGGACCCGCAAGACATTAGATCCCTTCAATTCCTTGAAGAAATAGGCGATAGCCACAGCCCAACTCAGCGGGACCTGGCAAAAAAGTTCAATATGTCCCTTGGGCTGGTAAACTCCTTTATGAAACGCCTCGCCAGGAAGGGATATCTAAAAATCACCACCATCCCCAGAAACCGGGTGAGGTATATACTCACACCAAAGGGTTTTGCGGAGAAGAGTCGGCTCACCTATCATTTCATCCAGTATTCCTTACATTTCTATAAGGAATCCCTTAGAAGTCTTGAGGATTTACTGAATGAACTCGAAAACAGCGGAGTAAGAAAGGTGGTTTTCTATGGTGCAAATGATCTGGCTGAGATTGCCTTTATCTCCCTGAAGGCATCCAATATTAGGCTGATCGGTGTAATCGACAATCTAAAAGAGGGGGAAACATTTTTGGGTTATACCGTTAAATCGATAGCAGAGTTGAGAGACCTCGAATTTGATAGGATCATTATAACCACAATAGACTCACAGAAAGCTATTTTGAATAAGCTGCTCCAAAAAAAGATTCCCGGTGAAAAAATCATCATGCTTGAGTAGAAAACAGACTCAACAATGCTTTAAAAGTAGGAAAAGCTCAGATTCCATGCGTTGCCCCTTTAATAAGTCGTATCCGGGACCAGCATTTTGCCTGTAATTATTTGGTCTTGCAATTTTATGGAAATTATGCATTATACTCTGAGGTGTTAGGAAGTTGGCCATTTGAGAGGAAAAGAATGATTGTCTTCTTTCTACTATTCTCATTGGAAAAGAACTACTTGAAATAGTGCGGTTGCACTATCAACACTTTTTGATTTTCATCTTATATTTGGAAAAATAGTAATATATTTCAATTAGTTACATGTGAAATCAAAGTGTAACTGAAGGGGCGGAGCTGGGTTTTTTCTTTCGGCAGACGGAATCATTTGCTGTTTCTCTAAATCTTGTCTAACAGATGCTAAGGCCCAAAGGAATAAATCCCGGGAGGTAATTCATGAACATCACAATGGTTGGCACTGGCTATGTAGGATTGGTCTCTGGGGCTGGATTGGCTGATTTTGGCATGCAGGTTATTTGTGTTGATAAAGACACCGATAGGATAGAGAGGCTCAATAGGGGAGAGATACCCTTTTACGAACCTGGACTGGAAGAGTTGGTTACAAAAAACGTAAGGAATGGAAGACTGTCTTTTACAACCGATCTAAGAATGGCGGTTGAGCGTTCCCTTGTCATCTTCATAGCAGTGGGCACACCGGATAACAGCCAGGGTCAACCGGATCTTTCTCAGGTAGAGGAGGTGGCCAAAAGACTGGCAGAGATTATTGATGATTACAAAGTGCTGGTCGTTAAAAGTACCGTTCCGGTTGGTACGAACCGTTGGGTTAAGGAGGTTCTCCAGGCAAATATGAAAAAAGACGTTAAGATAGACGTAGTATCGAATCCCGAGTTTCTACGTGAAGGATCTGCCATCGAGGACTTCATGAGGCCTGACAGGGTTGTTCTGGGCTCTGACAGTCAGCGGGCTTTGGCAATTGTAAAGGATGTTTACAGGGCTCTCTACTTGATCGAGAGCCCTTTTGTTTTGACAAATCTGGAGACTGCCGAATTGATCAAGTATGCCTCCAATTCATTTCTGGCAACAAAGATATCGTTCATAAACGAGGTGGCTAATATCTGTGAGGAGGTTGGCGCAGATGTGCATCATGTGGCCAGGGCCATGGGTTTGGACGGGAGGATAGGCCCAAAATTCTTGCACCCCGGGCCAGGTTATGGTGGCTCCTGTTTCCATAAGGACACGCTTGCCTTTGCCCATCTGGGAAGGAGCCTTGAAAGACCTGTAAGAATAGTTGAGGCAGTTATTCAAGTAAACCGGGATCAGCGGAAGAGAATGATCACTAAAATAGAAGATGCCCTTGGTCCTCTAGAAGGAAAGATAGTTGGTATTTTAGGCCTCACCTTTAAACCTAATACAAGTGATGTGAGGGAATCGCCAGCCCTTGATATCGCCCAGACTCTATTGAATAAGGGGGCAACGATAAAGGCCTATGATCCAGCAGGAATGGATGAGTTTAAAAAGGTAGTAAGGGATGAAAAAGTGTCCTATTGCAACAGCGCCTATGAGGTAGCAAAAGGGGCAGATGCCCTTGTTTTTCTTACCGAGTGGAATGAGTTTAGAAACCTTGACCTTAAGAAGCTCAAGAAGAATCTCTCAACGCCAGTAATCCTGGACTTAAGGAATATATACGAGCCTGAAAGGATGGCCGAATTAGGATTCAAATATAGTGGGGTTGGGCGAGGCACAAACATTTGATTGAACCTGCATGAGAGATCTGGCGAACTTCTTCTCAGTGCCTGAGAGGCAAAATGGACAGGATGACTCTAGAATACCCTTTCAATTGTTAATTAAGAGGCATCTATGATCAAGTATATATGGGCATGGATCGCAGCTATTATTTGTATATTGGTTTTTGTCTTTTTCTCCCCTTATCAAACACACTCTCAGGGATGGTCAGGTATTAGAGTTAAATCCTTGCCTGATTCCTCATTTGCCTTGATAGAAATTGATAAAGACGGAAGAAAGGTGCGACACCTTGCATATAGGGATATAGATGGCACTATTGATATAGAGCAGTTAATCTATTGTCTCGGTACATTTGCCGATGAAACATGGATAGAGCCTGAGAGAAAAGAGACTGCAAGGAGGAAGCTTGAGGAGCACTACTACAGGTTCACGCTTAAACAATCAAGAGAGGGAATAAGAGAGCCTATCGATATTAACGCTGCCAGCTTAAAAGATCTGGTCAGACTGCCCAATGTCGGCCCTGTTACTGCAGTCAGGATATACAGGTTTAGAGAGAACCAGGGCCCTTTTCAGAGCGTCGATGACATCAAGAAGGTCGAAGGTATTGGGCCAGCTATATTTGCTGGCATCAGGTACTACATCAGGGTCCGATAATCCCAGATTACTCCTTGGTACATGGTCACATCCATTCTAAAGCCAGCGGGCTCAGAATTAGTGTAAGTCGCCTCCGAGCCCTTTTAGCGCTATGCTCTTTACCCTATGCACTAAGCCCTAGGCCCCTTGGGCTTTCCGCTATGCGCTTGGCCCCATGCGCCTTTACTTGAGAAGCGCTACGAGCTATGAGCTATCAGCTCAATACAAACATGTGAGGAAAGCATATTATGGTAAGGAAGAGCGTGATATGTTTGTGTCTATCCTTATTGTGGATTGCATCACCTGCCTTCCCTTTAGAGAAAATAAAGCTCCCTTGCGAGGTGATGGAAGTATCTGAGCTTTTTGACTCTTCTTCCAGCCAGCTCAGCGGGATTCGCTACATACTACTTCATCACGCCATCGATGCGGATAGGGAAACTCTTTCTAGATGGCTCAAGGCCTACGGTGGAACGGAAGTGACATTTATTATCAATCATAAAGAGTACAGGGGCATTCTCTGTCGTTTGGCCCATTGCTTTGGCAGGGGGTTGCTGTTCTATACGGGTGATGCAAGACCTGAGAAACGAGATGTTATCGAGGTGATTCTCTCTCCTCCTCCCTAATCACTATGCGATATGCGCTACGTGCTCTGCTCAATTAACCATAAGCCAAAGGCTATCAGCAATGAGCTAAAGACTATGAGCTACAAGCAATGAGCTATTCTTTAAGGATGCTGAATTCATAGTGAATCTTGCTTAAGAATTGTTCTTGGTGGCCCAGAAAGAATTGAATCGGGAGAGATTGGCTGTGGGATTTAGGGGAATGGGAAACGGGAGCGTCCCCCACTACCTACTTTGAGTTATCCAGCATTGTCCTTTAAAAGGAGAAAAGCCATGGCAACTGCTCTTGAGTTGACCCGTGAAGGTTGGGTGCCGTATATTGCAGCGCTGTCTCGCCGGCCAGTTCTACCTCAAGTGTCTCCAGAGGAACAGTGGGAGCGAAAGCAGTTATTGGCTCGCATTCGACAAGCGGCAGCAATGCTGAAGAGTCGTTTCGCTGCCCGACGAGTGGTACTATTTGGGTCGCTTGCTCATGCATCGTGGTTTGTGCGCGACTCCGACGTGGATCTGGCCATTGAGGGGCCGGCCAGCGAAGATTACTGGCAGGCGTGGAGACTGGCCGAAGAGATGCTCGGCGATCATCCGGTGGACTTGATTGAAATTGAGACGGGAGGGGAGTCTCTCAAGCGAGCCATTGAACGTTATGGAGTGGAGCTATGAACAAGCTCTATGAGGAACTTGTCGAGCGTATTCGTGGGGAGGCATCTGACTTGGATCGTCTCGTGCAGCGGTCGTTATTGGCCTTTGCCGATTTTCTATGAGAAGTGGCCCAGTCAAACCAAACCTAAAGGTTGCAACGCTCCATCGTTACTTTGTCTGATAGTGCCAGCGTACCCAGACGAATAGAATTCGTGGATAGAATA
>JABXJY010000110.1 GCA_013375385.1 Desulfobacterales bacterium | reverse complement strand
AGGGGCATGTCTTGAATCGTGAATTTTCCGTCCTGTGAATGATGCGGACATGAGATCATCAGCAGGCCAATCCTCCATCTATTGACAACCGCCCTGAGAACTGATTCTAATAAACCTAATCGACCTATACAGAAATCCTCCTACATAGCATTTGTTGGATGTCCTCAAGAAACAGATTTTCAATTCATGAATTGAAGTGTCCGTGCTCTTTTGGTATATTATTAATAAATCTTAAAGAGGATCTATGCTATGTATAAGATAACGAATGTTACGGTCTTGGAGGGCTATAAACTGAAACTAGAATATTCCGACGGGAAACAGGGCACTGTTGATCTTTCTCATCTTGTCGGAAAAGGGGTCTTTTCCCTGTGGAATGATTACAAGGCATTCCAGAATGTCAAGATAGGTTCGTCAGGTGAATTATTGTGGAGTGACCAGGTTGACCTCTGCCCCGATTCACTCTACCTTCAAATCACTCATCAGGAACCTGAAGATCTGTTTCCAAATCTAAAGCGAAAGGCAGCGTATGCCTGAGATCTCCAGATTTTATGGCATCGTCATCAAGATGTTCTTTGATGATCATAATCCGCCACACTTCCATGCTATTTACGGTGAGCATGAGGTTTTGATTGACATAAACACCTTAGCTGTATTTGCAGGACATGTACCTCCAAGAGCACTTGGTCTAGTCATTGAATGGGCAACACTGCATCAAGATGAATTGATCAACGATTGGCACAGAGCACAAGATCATAAACCTCTCAGCAAAATTGAACCTTTGGGGTAACACCTACGGGACATCCAAGAAGTCGGTACACGAAGACGGCTGTAAATGGGGTCAGTCAATTGTAACAAGCTATCGGATTGAATTTTCACCCCTCTGAACGATGCGGCCATGAGATGGTCAGCAGGCCAATCCTCCATCTATTGACAACCGCCCTGAAAACTGATTCTAATAAACCAATGCACTTGGAATTTCTGCAAAAGCTAAAGGTATTGGCCTACACAGCAATCCTTTTGGGTAGTAATCACTGATTAGCAGGATATTATTCTCTCTGCCCCATAAGGGCTACAAATTCCCTTTGACTATTATAGCCCATGTGGGCTATTGTTTTATGAGGAGGTGATAAAGATGGCCAAAACCGCAACGGTGAGAGCCAGAATTGACCCTGAGCTTAAGGCCGAAGTTGAAAGGCTTTTCAAGGGATTAGGCCTGTCCACTACAGAGGCAATTAATCTGTTCTATAGGCAAGTCAAACTAAGGAATGGATTACCCTTTAGTGTTGTTATCCCAAATGAGACTACAGAAAAGGTTTTCAAAGACACGGACGCTAAGAGAAATCTCATACGCTGTGAAGATGCTGAGGACATGTTCCAGAAGTTGGGCATATGAATGCTCACGCCTTCCTATACTAAGCAATTTGCGAAAGAGCTCAAAAGGATGGTGAAACGAGGAAAGCCAGAGGAAAAAATAAAAGAGGTCCTCAAAACACTTGTTAATGAAGAACAACTTGACGCCCGCTACAAAGATCACAAATTAATAGGCAGATACAAGGATAGGCGAGAATGTCATATCGAAGCAGATTGGCTGCTGATATACAAGAAAACAGCAGGTGAAATAATCTTTGAGAGAACAGGCACCCATTCTGACCTATTTGAATAGGAGAAAATTCTGCTAACAATTCTCTCAACGCGGATTGGAATTTCGCTGCGCTCCATGCCGGCCGGTCACCTCAACCATTAGCCTGGCGTTTGGCCAAGTAACCCTAAAATCCAGATTCCTAGCAAAGGGGTACGCCCTTAGATTTCTAAATAGAAAACTATGGGGCAGGGATTGAATCTTACAGGAAGACTTAGGTTCTAAAGCAACTTATGGATAGGGGGCCTGTCTTGAATCGTGAATTTTCCCTTCTATGAATGATGCGGCCACGAGATAGCCAACAGGCCAGACCTCGATCTATTGACAATCACCCTGATAACTCATGCTGGTGAAAGGCCAGACGGTGTGTGGCCTTAGTGATGTCTAAAAGGCCGCCTCCCCCATATCCAGGATGCTCCGATCCCATGCGGAGATTGTCTGGGCCAGGGCATCCACCTGGGGCAGGAGGTTGGAGACCGCAAACCGTGCCGTAAAGATCTTACCCTGATAGAATGCTCGATCCATCTCGGATGTCTGAGACCCACCAAGAAGGGAATCTGCAACGACCGCTGATTTCAGAAGCATCCAGGTACTCACAATATGGCCGGTGAGGTCCAGGAACGGCTTGGCAACTGAAAGGGGAAGCCCCGGGTCCTCTTGCCTTTTAATGGAAAAGGACTTGGCCACCTCCACCATCTTTTCCTTTGCCTTTTCCAGCTTCCCGATGGAGGGGCCGAGAACGGAATGCCGAAGATTCTGCTGGATGAAGCCATCCATTTCTTGAATAAGGTTCCCAAAGAGCTGACCCCCCTTGATATTGAGCTTCCTTCGCTGGAGGTCAATGGCATGAATCCCGCTGGTACCCTCGTAGATGCAGGACACCTTCAGATCTCTCAGGTATTGCTCCACGTGATAGTCCTTGACATATCCATAGCCGCCCATGCTCTGCACTGCTGTCTCAGCTACCCTGAAGCCCATGTCGGTTGCATAGGCTTTGCAGATGGGCGTGAGGATCTCTACGAGGTCTTGATAGTGTTCCCTTTCCCTCTCATCATCGACTGCCTTTGACAGATCAATGTAAAGGGCCGTCTGGATAATAAGGCGCCTGCATCCTTCCACCACGCTTTTCATAAAGAGGAGGTTTCGCCGGATATCTGGATGATCAATGATGGGGACCTGGACAGGGGGATCCCCCTTCTGTCTCCTGTAAGACAGACCCTGGATCCGTTCTCTCGCAAAGGACAGGGCTATCCGATAGGCGGCTGCGGCCTGACCGACACCCTGGGCGCCTGTGGCCAACCTCATTTCATTCATCATGTGAAACATGAGGGCCAATCCCTGTCCCTCCTCACCCAACAACCACCCCTGACACTCATCGTGGTCACCAAAGTGCAGGGTTGCTGTTGGGGCCCCGTCCCACCCCATCTTGCTTTCAATGCCGCTACAGTGGACATCGTTAAGAGGGCCAAGGGTTCCGTCCTCGTTAACACGGTACTTGGGCACGATAAAGAGGCTGATCCCTTTGTAGCCACTGGGAGCACCCTCGATGCGGGCGAGGACGCAGTGTACGATGTTTTCGGAAAGATCATGGTCCCCTGTGCCAATGAAGATCTTTGTTCCCTTGATCTTGAAGGTCTCACCATCTCTTGTGGCCCGGGTGGTTATATCTGCAAGGTAGGACCCCGCCCCGGGTTCGGTAAGGCACATGGTGCCCGTAAATGTTCCCTTTACTATCTTGTCCAGAAAGCGCCGCTTTATCGCCTCGGTGCCAAAGGTCCCGATCAGATGCAGTGCACTGGAGCTCAGGGAGGAGAAGGCATAGAACCCTCCGCAGGCCCCATTGAATATCTCTGTGATAGCCATGCCCAGGCTCTCGGGAAGGCCCAGGCCTCCGCCCTCTTTGTCCAGGGTACTGGGAATCCAGCGCGCACCAGCATATTTTCTGAAGGCGGAATGAAAGGCAGGGGGCATGGTAACCTTGCCGTCGCGGTATTGAGGATGGGTTTGATCGGCTACCTTGTTGAGGGGAGACAGGACCTCTATGGCCATGCGCTCTGCCTGGGCCAGGAGCATCTCCATCTGATCCAGACCGAGGTGCTGAAATCGCTCGAATTTCAAAAGATCCTGAATGCGAAACAGATCAAAGAGGGCAAATCGGATATCCCTCGAATCGATGGAAAAGGTAACGGGTTTTTGGCTCATCGGGTTCCTCCATTGGTCTGCACAAATGCTTCGAGAAGAGATTTTCTTCCTCTAGAGAATGCTTCTTCCACCATCCACATAGATTGTCTGTCCTGTAATAAAATCTGATGCATCTGAGGCTAAAAAGACTACAGGGCCTATGATGTCCTTGGCTTCCCCAATCTTTTTTAGAGGCGTGAAGAATAGAATCTTCTCCAACACCTCTTGATTGCTTAAACGATCCTTTGCCAGGGGAGTAGCAAAATACCCAGGTGCGATGGCATTGACGTAAATCCCGTAGGGGGAAAGCTCCTCGGCAAATGCCTTGGTGAGCATACTGACCCCCCCCTTGGTTCCAGCATAAACCGAGTTGGGGATCCCGGCCCGGAGAAGAAAGCCGCCTACAGATCCAATGTTGATGATCTTGCCGCCCCCTGTATTAATCATCTCCTTGGCAACGATCTGGCTGGTAAAGTAAAGGCCCCTGAAATTGAGATTGGAGATAAGGTCAAAGTCTTCAGGAGTGATCTCGAAGACAGTCTTGTGCACATTTGTCCCCGCGTTATTGACCAGGCAATCGATGCGGCCAAAGGTTGCAATGGTCTTCCGAACCATCTCTTTGACTGAATCGATCTGGGACACATCCGCCTGAATGGGAAGTGCTCTACGACCCATTTCTTCAATCTCCCTGGCAGTCTGCTCAACGCCTTGAAAATTACGGGCAACAACTGCTACGTCAGCGCCCGCATGGGCAAGCCCGAGGGAGATCCACTTTCCTAAGCCGCGAGAGGCCCCAGTAACCAGCGCAATCTTTCCTCCCAGGGTCATTTGGGGATATTCCACTCTTTCCATGCCTTTTTCCTCCTCAAGACATCGAGAAATTCTATCTTTTGTTATTCTGTAAGGCCTTTTCGTAAAGCTTTAAACGCACTAATCGTTCCACAAATAGTATCGCTACCAGTCCAGCCCCTATGAAATTGGTTACGCGTTCAGGCATAAATATGAGAAAGCCCCCAACCAGGGAGAGGGACCTATTAAAGATGCCTAACCTCCCTACCCCAATGAGATAGCCCTCGATTCCCGAGGCAAGAAAGATCACCCCAATAGCCCCGGTTCCTATTGCTGTGAGGATCTCGAGCACACTGCCATGAAGGATGAGGGCGGGCTCGAAGACCACAAAGAAGGGTATAAGATATTTGACCGCCCCCAGACGGACAGCCTGGAGGGCCGTGATCATGGGTTTTGCCCCGGCGAGGGCTGCGGCAGCATAGGCCCCTATGGCTACCGGGGGGGTTATAAAGGACAGCATCCCGCAATAAACCAGGAAGATATGGACCGCCAGGGGATCAAAGCCCATCTGAACCAGGGCAGGAGCCAGGAGAACCGCCAGGAGCAGATAGCAGGCAGTTATGGTGAGTCCCATTCCCAGGATGAAACTGGCGATGGCACCGACTCCCACGAGCAAATACGGATTTCCTCCTGCCAGGTCTATCAAGTCAGAGGAAAGGGTCTGGGCCGTTCCGGTGAGGAGGAAGGAACCGATCAAGAGCCCTATAGAGCTCAGGATCCCGGTTATTTCCCCCAAAACCCTCCCGGTCCTCTCGAGGAAAGCAAGGAAGCCCCTGAAGTCGAGTCTTGTCTCCTTCCTTAACATGGTGAGGAAGAGGAGTGGTACAGTTGCGTAAAAGGGGGCCTGGGCCTCCCGGCGAAGCACGAAGAGGATGTAGATCAGGACCACAAACGCAAAGATGTAAAACCACCCCTCCTTGATGGTCTGCCAGAGAGAGGGTAGTTCCTCCCGGGGAAGCCCCTTGAGCCCTGCCTTGGCAGAATATCCGTCAACCTGAATGAAGAGCCCAAGATAATAGAGGATGGAAGGGATGGCCGCCGCCAGCGCCACCGAGGCATAGGATATGTTGAGAATGGAGGCCATGACAAAGGCCGCCGCCCCCATGATGGGGGGCATAAGCACGCCTCCGCTGGAGGCACAGGTCTCTATGGCCGCCGCATAGTAGTTCGGATAGCCTGACCTCCTCATGGCAGGGATCGTAAAGGACCCCGTGGTGATGACATTGGTTATCACGCTCCCGCTTATCGAGCCCACCATGGCACTGCTTATTACGGACACCTTCGCCGTCCCCCCCCTCACCATTCCCATGATGGAGAGGGCAAGGTTCAGGAAGAAATTCGCCGCCCCCGTGGCCGTAAGGGCCACCCCGAAAAACATGAAGCCTATAAAGAGGTTCCCCAAAACCCGGGTGGGAAGCCCTATGACTCCCTCAGGCCCCATGATGTGATAGCCCACCACCCGGGTGAAGCCGAAGTTATTGCCATAGAAAAGCCCCGGCATAGAGCTGGCGAAAAGAGGATAGAGAGAGAAGAAGAGGATGAGGAAGAAGAGGAACCACCCCACTGCCCTGCGCACTGCCTCGAGTACAAGGGCCCACAGGATGATACCGAGCACAAAGGCAAGTTGCGGAGGAGCAACCTCCCAGCCCTTAAACAGTATATCTTCGCCACGGAGGAAGAAGTAAAAGGGGGTAATAAAACTGAGAAGGACGAGGATTGCCTCATACCAGGGAAGCTTCTCTCTGAAGCGCGAGCTTAGAGGGAAATGAAAAAAGACCTGGGGGAGAAACAGGGCCAGGATAAGGTGGAGATAGGCCGTCCCCATAATATACCCGCCCCAGATGGAAACTCCAAAATGGAAAAGATAGATTACGGCCGCGGCTACCCCGAGGACGGTGAGGGCAATGGAACAGAAGCGGGGGAAAGGGGAGAGAACCCGGTATCTGGTAATCCCTGGGGCAGCAGGAGACGTGCCCATTGCTGACCCCCTTTCCCCGTTTCCATGATCTACTGTTTGGCTTTCCACGCCTTTATCCTATCATTCTCCTCCTTAAGGGCCTTGGCCTGCCAGGCCTCATGCTCTGCCGTCCACTTTCCCTTCTCCTTGGCATACCTTATAAGACCTGGATGGAAGGGGATGTAGACCGGCTTACCAATATTCAGGGTATCCTTAAGGGTCCACTGCCCAGACGAGGGCTTCTTGACATCCTTGTAGAGGCCGTAGCCATCGACCATAGCTTTCACTATGATATAAATGGATTCCTCATCCATGGTATCGTAGCTCGTAAGGGTGTAGGGATAATAGGCGAGCCACTTGGGGCCCCCCTCCCCCAGTCCTCCGTAGTCTGCCCAGATGGGAGAGGCCATAAAGGGAGCGAACTTCCTCATTCGGTCCCAGGCCGCCTTGTCATTTGGGTCCATGGGGAGATATCGGAGTCCATAGGGAGCGGACTCCCATTCCTTTGTAAGGGGAGTCACCGGGCAGGTATGACAGGCATCCGCCTTGCCCTGCATCCCCATCTTGACACCAGCGGTGTATCCCGCTGCCCGCAGCAGCACCACATCATCCATGGTCAGGCCACCGTAGGCGAGGAACGCCGGAATGGTCATAGAGAAGAGGCCGGGAGGCAAGGCCACTTTCTTTCCTTTGAGATCGGCCCATGTCTTTATCCCGGAATCCACCCTCACTGCCATCCCGTGATGGATCACATTCCCGGCGAACACCAGGCGTATCCTCTGAGGCCCCCATTCTTTAGCCCCGAACTCTCCTTTGCCGTTGCTGGCGAAGTAGACCGTCGCAGCTGTGAGAACAGCCACCTGAGCCTCTCCTTTCTTCACGGGAAGGACCCTTCCGACATCGGTGTCGGCAGGAGTGGGCCTCGTCCTTATGCCTGTTTTTTTCTCGATGGCATTGGAGAAGGCTGTGGCCAAGATGGTTCCAAGGGATCCTATGGGATAGGAGCTTATGGTTATGAACTTGGGGGCCTTAGCATTTGTAGAAGTTACAAAAGATACGGACGCTATAAGGGATAAAACGATAACTCCTATTCCAACTAAAAGCATCTTTTGTTTTTTCTTTGCCATGGTTGCTACCTCCTCATTAATTTAAAGGATTACTAATTTAAAGGAACTGTGGACCTCCTTTGCCGAAGCCCTTCCGTCTTTTCACCTCCTTTCTGTTTGGTTTTGAGCCTTTCAGAAAACTCGGAAAGCCTTGTCCTGTAACGCTTTCCAGAGCCTTCCATTTTATCCTTCACCTCCAGCCCTAAAACCCACATCTGACACGGGGTTCAGAAGGCGGTTCCTTAATTTCTACCAATTTTTATCGGTTTTTCTTGGGGGTGGAGGTGAATTTTTTATAGTTCCAGCCAACCTCCAAGCTTTTCTGAAACCCTCTTTTCTATCTTAAGTAAGTTCCCTAATAGTCGAGATTTCATCTCACCTCCATTTGTCTTTTGCCATATAATCTTTTGAGGGTGCTCTTCCTTCGGTTACAAGACCTTTCAGAAAACAAGGAGATAATTTTCTATGGCTAAATTTGATGGAAAACAGAGATTTCTCTTTTCAGCTGAAGCCATCTTTGACCTACGACCTCTAGAGAAATATGAGATTCTCTTCTCTTTTCTTGATACCTCTCCC
>JABXJY010000109.1 GCA_013375385.1 Desulfobacterales bacterium | reverse complement strand
GTTTTTTGCGTAGAATTGTCCTCTACAAACTTTGACTTTCTAGGGTTTGCAGATTATAGTTGCTCCAACTTTCACTCATGATGTGATTGAATATGAGGGATAATCATTTTCCAAAAGATACGAAGAGGTGAATGCAATGGCAGTGATAACCATATCCAGAAAGATCTACAGCGAGGGTGGCTATATCGGTGAGAAGGTGGCTGAGGCTCTGGGCTACCATTTCGTGGACAAAAGCACGATCGAAAAGGTGTTCGTTGAGCACAGCATTGTTCAATTCAGGGAAGTGTACAAATCTGCGCTGGGCTTTTGGGCACGCTTTGAGGACATGAGAACGACGACGATAAGATTTCTGAAGCAGGTCATCCTGGCCCTGGCCCGACATGGCGAGATGGTGATCGTGGGCCGGGGCGCCTTTGCCGTTTTGGGTGATTTCGCCGATGTGCTGAACGTGCGGGTGCAAGCCCCTTTGCCCCTGAGGGTGCGGCGGGCCATGGAAAAGGAAAAAATAACAGAGTCGGACAGGGCAGAAGCGTTGCTAAAAGAAGGGGCCAGGATGCGGGATGCCTTCGTCAAATCTTTTTACGATATTCGGTGGGAGGATGCAGCAGCAGCACGCACCTTCGATCTGGTGATTGATACCGGGAAGGTGCCCCCAGATTTGGCGGTTGCCTGGCTGGTCGAAGCGGTCAAGGTCTTGAAGGAGAGAAAAGTAGATGACGAACCTACTTCTAGCGCGATAGAGATAAGCGCTGAGCTGGCTCGTGCCGTTTCTGAAGTGCTTGGCTGTCAGGTCAATCATTAAGGAGATAAAGGCCGCCGGGATCAAGAGCGATTTGGTTTGGACCGCCGAGCCAGCCCTGTCAGCCTCAGACAACAGATTCACGGTATTTCAATTTTTTCTCAGGGAGCAGGGAGATGAGCCCGGTTGTCAGGAACGGTATTATCGCCAGGAAGGCAAGAACCGCTCGGATCGAAAAGATATCCGCCAGTTTTCCTGTCAGAGGGGTCATCACTCCTCCCAATCCAAAAGTCAGACCCATTATAAGGCTTGAGACCATCGATCTTCCCTTGGGAGCCAGTTCCTGTGCCATAGCCACCCCCAGGGGCAGGGTAGCCAGGGCAAAAAATCCAGCCAGGAATGCGCTAAAATAGACCCAGTTGCCCGGAAGGTAGAGGAGCAAGTACAGGCAGGGCGTTGTGAGACCGTGGGCAAGATAGAAGATGGGTTTGTATCCAACTCTATCCGACAGGTGACCGGCGATGAGCCCGCTGATTGCCCCGGCCACCGTGAACAGAGACACCACTGTCCCGATAGAGACGAGGGAATATCCTTCCTGTGCGTATAACACCGGTATAAAAACCATGAACGACTGACCGACAAAGGCCCGCAGAACCATTACCACGCAGAGCAGCATAATCGATTTCCATACCGTTCCCATGACTTCCCTGATCGAACCAATAAAACCGAGATTTCCCAATCCCTCTCCTTGGGGAGGAGGTACGATCCTGAAGAGAAGGGCCATGACCGCCAGGCCAAGGATCATCGTGAACGGGGATGCCCCCAGGCCATAGGAATCCACGAAATAGGTGATAAAGAGCGGGCCCACCCCAAAGGCCAGGGTGCCACCCATGTTGAAAACGGACATGGAAAAACCGAAATGCCGCCCCGAATAGGTAGACACCATCCCGGCAATGGTAGGATGATACATGGACGAACCGATAGAGCCCAGGGATACAAAAAGAATCAGCACCAAAAAAAAGGGGGCTATTCCCACAAGAGGGATGAAGAGGATTGCCAGGAGTGGTCCACCAAGGACAAAGATACGCGTTCGGTAGTGATCGGCGATGTATCCCACCGAAGGCTGGACAAGAAAGGCCAGAAAGCGGCTTATGCCTGCGATCAGACCCACCTGTGTCAAGGTGAGGGAAAACTTTCCCATGAACACGGGAAGGAGAGGATTGATAAAAGAGTTATAGAAATCGCCAATAAAGTGAACGAGGGTCAGGCCAAAGATGACTTTTATATCAGTGGTTCCGGGCTCTTTCATCATATTTATCAATAGAAAAACCACCTTCTGGTGGTTTCTTGTACTCCAATCTCCTTAGGCTGAGGTTTACACAGTCCAGCTCGCCGAGTCACCAGGCCGCTCGGCCGTTTCTTGACTGATGCCATGCACCTCATGAACTAGATGCAATGAAATAAATCATTGGGGAGAGAAAAGTCAAGGGTATATTTTGCCATGCTGGCTTTGGTAATGGGCAGCAACGATCCTCTGCCCTGAGTTCGATGAGGGTGTCATATGCGGAGACGCTCAAGCGATTGACCTGGATGTTTTTGACCTCTCCCTTAAGAAGGTCTGTCATCCCGATGAAGTCCGCAACGAACCTGGTTGCAGGCCTTCTGTAGAGCTCCTGGGGGGATTCCACCTGTTCGATCCGCCCCTTCTAACACTATTTAGTCCTCTGTCAAGCCGAGTTCTTTGAGTACCTGTGCGGTTGGGACCCCGGTTTTCCTGTCCCATCCCCATTCCTCGTAATAATCTTCGATCATTTCTTCCGACTCCTGGCGATTCAGGGATTTTTCAGTGAGGTAGTCCTTAAAACCAGGCGCTTCAAACCATTTTTCCGGGAGGGCCTCGGCCTTTCTATCCAATCCCTCTCTCACGTTGGCCATTCTCAGCAGGGTCCAGACCCGGTCAACTCGCCTCCCGAGTTCCGACAGGTCCGTGTTTATACCGGTTACCGCCTCGTAGAACTGGGCGCACAGAGCCGCGTTGTAGAATCGGTTGATTGCGGCTCTGACACAGATCCCCAAGGATCCCAGGGTTGAGAACCATCTGTGGGAATATCTGAGGAGCCTTCCCACCCTTAGTTCCGGTTTCTGGCCAGGGGACTGCAGACCCGGGAGGATGCGCTCAATGGCCTCTTTGGGAGCTCCCATCCGCGTTAAATGGCGGGGGAAGACCTCGAGTGGTCTCTTGGCAAAATAGGTGGGCGAGCCGCCCGATCCAACATGGGGGCCTCGGGGATCCAGCACCTGCCCGAGTTCCATGGTGCCGAAGAGGTCCCAGGAAATTGCGCACCCCGGTCCTGCATAAGGATGCATCCCTTTCACCAAGGGTGGGGCGTATTTTTTGGCTTCTTCACCGAACTCCATCAATATTGCCTTGAATCCGCCAGCCAGAATATGGCCCAGCCCCTCCCGGTAGCATATGTTCCTGGCCCAGATCTCCATGGATTGAAGCGAGTCGATAATGATCTCCTCGTCAAGGCTGTCTTTGGAAATGAGCCCATGATCGACAAGGGCCTTTGCCAGACCCATTACCCCAAAGAACTCGAACATGTCCAGGCCGTAGTTGTCCAGGGTGGCCATGCATCTGATGGACTCGCGATAATCCTTGAAGCCGTATAAGACGGGGGTGTACAGGTTTAACACAGAACTGGTACATTTCAGGAGTCCCTGGAAATCCCCGTCCGGGATTTCGACAACGTCCTTGCATCCGATAGGGCATGATACACAGGCAACGCGTCTCTTTTTCATACGTTTGTAGGTCTCCTCGGGAACGATCATGGGGAAGGACTTGACCAACCCTAAATCCTGCCATTCTTTCAGGTAGGGGTAGTCGCGTATGGTCTGGAGAAACGTCTCACTCAGGGTCTTGTACCTTTTCCTGTCCGCTACCTTGATCCCCCGGCTGCCCTTGACCATGATGCCTTTGAGATTCTTGGACCCCATCACAGCACCGAATCCTCCCCGCCCCAGGGTGGAAAGCCGGTCAATAAAGGCCATTGAAAAGAGGACAAGGTTTTCGCCGGCCTGACCGATGGAGATCACGCCGGTGGGTCTGCCAAATCCCTTCCAGAGCGCTTCACAGGTCTGCTCCACACCACGGCCCCACAGGTAGCCAGCATCACAGATTTCCACCTCATCGTCGATGATCTTCAGATAGACCGGCCGATCGGCCCGACCCTCAATGACCACATGATCGTATCCCGCGTTTTTGAGCAGGTAGCCAAAGTTCACCCCACCACCCCCGCACCATCCGATGGTTTCGCTAGAAGGCAGTTTCGTAGCCACGTAAAGCCTGGAGGTGGACGGAAGGTTCGTCCCCACCAGGGGCCCGACCCCCAAAACGATAGGGTTGTCCGGGGATAGGGCATCGGTTCCAGGCTTGATCGTGTCGTAAGCAAGCTTCACGGTGAGGCCAAAGCCGCCGATGAATTTCTCCGCCAGGGCAAGATCCAGAGGCTCCTTTTCTATCTTGCCATGCGTCAGGTCAACGTAAAGAACGCTTCCCGCAAATCCGCCCACGGTCATTTTTCAGCCTCCCTCTTCATCTTTTGTAAGGCACCATGAAAACAGTGATCCACGCATACGCCGCATTCATTGCATGCCTCTGTAAAGTGGATCGAGCAATCCGCACTCGATGTGACTACCTGGATCCTCGCTGTAGATGGGTTGAAGGTCTCTGTGTAAAGATCCGAACAGACCAACTGGCATCTCAGGCAGCCCGTGCAAGATTCTGTAGAGACTTGAATGTCATAATTCCCCATGTGTTGCCCTCACTTCCTGATTACCAAAACCATGCTTATACCACCCCTTCCTCCCTCAGTTGCGCGATCTCTTCTGCGGTACAGTCACCGAGCTCCATGAGCACCTCCTCTGTATGCTCTCCCAGGTCAGGTGCAGCGCTGGTTGTCTGGGCCCAGCTTTCGCTAAAATGGGCGGGGTATCCCGGAATCTTTATCTTTCCAAGCGTAGGATGCTCAAAGTCAACTATGTAGCCGTTTTCCGTGACCTGAGGGTCATCCTGGAGCTCCATCACCGAATTGACCCCGCAACAGAAAAGATCGTATTCTGCAAGGATATGAAGCCATTCATCCCGGGGACGAGTGGCAAAGATCTCGTCAAAGATAGCTACAAGTTGTTCTGCGTTTGCGAGCCTTTTATCGTCTGTATTGAAATGCGTATCATTTTCAAGCTCCGGACTACCCAGGGCCCGGCACAGGGGGCCCCAGTGCCGCTCAGGAGGCGTGAGGGTCATCATAAGCCAACGGTCATCGGCGCACTTGTAGTAATTTCTCAACGGATGCTCTCTGGAACGCTTGTGCCGGGGAACTTCAAAGCCCCCCATGTGTGCAATGAGGATATTGAAGTAGAGTAAAAATGTTGCAGACCCCAAGATTGAGACACGAACCTCCTGGCCAATACCAGAGCGCTCCCGCATGTAAAGGGCTGTTATGATGTGGTGGCTGGTCATAATGGCCGTGGCCTGGTCAATGATCCCGAACTGACACACCACCGGAGGCATGTCGACCTCGCCCATTGAATACATGAGACCGGACCTAGCCTGCCCCTGATAGTCGAATCCGCCCTGGTCCCTGTCAGGCCCCTTGGGTCCATATGCGGAAACCGAGACATAGATGAGCCGGGGATTGATCTGATGCAGAATGGGATAGGTAATATTCATGCTCTCAACGGCGTGGCGCCGCATATTGGTCATAAAGACATCTGACCTGCTCGCAAGACGATGGACGATCTCCTGTCCTTTTTGGGTACTCAAGTCAATGGTAACACTCTTCTTGTTGCGGTTGGCGCCTTCACAGAAGAGGCTCCTGTCCCCCGGGATTTCAAGGGGAATTCTTCCGATCTGTTTCACCATCCTTATGGGGTCACCTGTCCCTGGCTGCTCTATCTTTATTACTTCAGCCCCGAGGTCACCAAGGATAGCGAGACCACCGGGTCCAGCATGGTATATTCCGCAATCCAGTACTCGAATACCTTCCAATGGCCGCTTCATTCTACAGTCCTCCAGCAGTTGTTTTATTCAGGTGTGCAATTCTGCGGTATTGTAGAAAAAGGACCATTCTCTGGCAAGAAGAATATCGATAGGTCGGGGAATAACATGTTGACATATTGGAGACAGTGGCATACAAATTTTGAGAAATTAAGAGGCAACGAGTCAGAACTTAGGGGCTTCGCCCCAATTGGGGTATAGGCGGGATAGAAATTCCGATATATCAAATTATTCGGGTTCGTCGGAAATAGAAACAGGGAAGGCAACAAGCAAATGGAAGACGTATCTAAAGTACCATTAACAAGCACCGTGCACGGTGCAGGGTGAGCATGTAAGATAGGTCCGGGAGACCTGCATAAGGCACTAGGTTGTTTGCCCTTAATCTCGCATCCAGACCTGATCATAGGCATGGAAAGAGGAGATGATGCCGGGGTCTATAAACTGAGAGAGGATTTGGCCATTATTCAGACAGTGGACTTCTTCACCCCTATCGTTGATGACCCCTATACATTCGGCCAGGTTGCAGTTGCCAATTCTCTGTCCGATGTCTATGCCATGGGCGGGAAGCCTGTTGTAGCCATGAATATAATCTGTTTCCCTATCAATAAGATGGATATATCTGTCTTGCAGGAGATTCTAAAGGGTGGATTGGCCAAGATGCGGGAAGCAGAGGTACTGCTGGTGGGCGGGCACAGCGTGGAGGATGATGAATTAAAGTACGGACTTTCGGTAACCGGCACCGTCCATCCTGAAAAGGTTTGGGGTAATCATGGAGCTCTAGCCGGCGATAAGATTGTGTTGACCAAACCTCTGGGCTCAGGGATAATCAGCACTGCTTTAAAGGGAAAGGTGGTAGATCAACAGTTGGTAGATAAGTGTATAGAAGTCATGACTTCCCTTAACAAAAGGGCCTCGGAGCTGATGAAAGCAGCAGACATCCACGCCTGTACCGATATCAGCGGTTTTGGTCTTCTGGGCCATGTCTGTGGGATGATCGAAGGTTCTGATGTGGGGATGGTCATAGATTCTTCCGCTGTCCCTTATTTCAATGGGATAAGAAAGCTCGTTGAAATGGGGATGGTAGCCGGAGGATTACACAGGAACAAGAAATTTCGTCTGCACATGGTGGATGTGGCTCCCCATGTCCCTGGGTATGTAATTGACATCTTCTTTGATCCTCAGACCTCCGGGGGTCTATTATTCTCGCTGCCCGAAGATCAGGCAGAGGATCTAGTAAAGAAGATGCACGCGGAAGGAATAGAGGATGCCGCCATTGTTGGAGAGGTGATAGGGGAGCCTAAAGAGCGGGTTTTGGTGAGATAGAGGCAATAAGAAAAATGATTTACCTGGACTATAATGCAACGACTCCTGTGGCAAGGGAGGTCGGTGAAGCAATGATGCCCTTTATCCTTGAGGATTTCGGGAACCCGAGCAGCGCCCACCCTATGGGAAAAAGGGCAAGGGAGGCCCTGAAAGGGGCTCGGGGCCAGATGTCCAGAATGCTGGGCTGCGATCCTCGTGAGATCATTTTTACAAGCGGTGGAACTGAATCGAACAATACGGTTCTGAAGTGTGTCGCATGGAGCCTGCGGAAGAAAGGTCGCCACATAATCACTACAAAGATCGAACATCCCTCCATAATGAATACAGCCCTCTTTCTCATGGAGGATGGCTGTGATGTGACATTCCTTCCGGTGGATGCATATGGGTCACTCGATCCGGATGAGGTGAAAAAGGCGGTACGAACAGATACCATCCTCATATCGGTGATGCATGCAAACAATGAAACAGGCACGATCCAACCTCTGGCCGAGATTGGCACTATTGCCAGAGAGCATGGGGTCCTTTTTCATACCGATGCAGCTCAATCCGTTGGTAAAATAGAGACTAAGGTACATGATCTCGGGGTTGATTTTCTGACCATTGCCGGCCACAAGATCTATGCGCCCAAAGGTGTGGGCGCACTCTATGTCAGAGAGGGAGTGGAGATTGAACCCTTGATGCACGGTGGTGGTCAGGAGGGGGGAGCGCGGTCCGGGACAGAAAACGTGATCCTCAATGTAGGTCTGGGTAAGGCATGCGAGCTGATATTGGATAATATCTCTGATGATATGTCCCGGTTACGGGATCTGAGGGATCGATTGCATGATCGGATGCGTTCAGCTATCCCAGATGCTGTACTGAATGGACATCCTGAGCACAGGCTCCCCAACACCCTCTACCTATCCTTTCCAGGGATGAGAGGGGAGGAGATCCTGAAAGGGATTCCTGACCTGTGTGCGTCTACAGGGGCTGCCTGTCATGATCAGTCTTTGAGACTATCTCATGTGCTTGAGGCGATGGGTGTTGGAGAAGAAGTAGGCATGGGGGCGATCAGGCTGAGCCTTGGAAGGCCTACTACCGAGACAGAAGTCGATCAGGCGGCAAGGTTGCTCATTGAAACGGTGAAAGAAAAGAGGCTGTAGCCAGGCAAGCCAGACACTTTCTCCTCTATGCAACCGCCCTCATCCACTCATCGAGGGATGTCACCCCTTCTATGACCTTGTTGAAGCCCTGCACCGGCAGGGCGACGAGTCCCAGATCCTCTGC
>JABXJY010000383.1 GCA_013375385.1 Desulfobacterales bacterium | reverse complement strand
ATTTGGGAGGTTAGGACTGGAACTACTTTCTGGAATTCCCCAGTTAATTGTATACGGCATTATTTCGGGAAGTATCACCACTCTGGGAGCAATTGGTCTATCTCTGACCTACCGTATCTTGAATTTTGCCAACTTCTCTCACGGTGATATTATGTCTCTGGGTGCCTTTCTGGCTCTAGCTTCTCTCACCCTACTGCGAGGACTAGGCATTCCTGGCACTCCATTTGGCCCTCTTTCCTTTGGTTTGCCTATGATCCTGGCTTTTTTTATAGCTCTTTTATTGACAGGACTAGCCGCCATTATCATTGACCGGATTCTGTACCTGAAACTACGTAGAATGGGACCCATCATATTGCTCGTTGCCTCAGTGGGGGTCTCCTTTTCTTTAAGGAACATCATCCAGTTTATCTGGGGACCTCAGCCTCAGTACTATTTTAAAGCGATCCAGATTGCGCGCAAGATACCTCTCCTGGGGATCAGGATCAAACCCGACGAGGTCTTTATTATCATAGTTGCGGCTCTCCTGGTTATTGGCTTGCATTTTTTCTTACAAAAGACCAAAACGGGTAAAGCCATGCGGGCTGCCTCCGACAATATGGAATTGGCCCGGGTTAGCGGCATCGATACGGAAAAAGTAATTATGTGGACCTGGGCAATTGGAGCATCTCTGGCTGCTGCAGGTGGGATATTAGCCGGGATCGAGGATAAATTTATAACCCCCAATATGGGCTGGCAGATGCTTCTTCCTATTTTTGCCGCCGTGATTCTGGGGGGAATAGGAAACCCTTATGGAGCAATGGCCGGAGGGATGATCATTGGTCTTTCAGGAGAGCTCTCTACTGCCTTCATTTCCACTGCCTATAAACCGGCAGTTGCTTTCGTAATTATAGTCATTATGCTGCTTATCAAACCCAGAGGACTTTTTGGAACAAGATAAATGGACACTTTCATAGGGATTCTTAACTATCTGGTCTTCTTTGCCATCACGGCTGGTATCTATGCAGTTCTTTGTCTGGGACTAAATATCCAGTTTGGCTATACTGGTCTATTTAATATAGGAATTGCTGGTTTTTATGCAGTAGGGGCTTATACCTCAGCTCTTCTTTCCGGGCCTCCTCCGGGGCCTCTCGACTGGCGAACAGTAGGAGGCTTTCAGCTTCCTTGGGTGGTAGGACTTTTGGGAGCAATCATCGCTTCAGGGATAATAGCTTTCTTTATCGGATTTCTTACTCTGCGCCTTAAAGAAGACTATCTGGCCATTGCCACCATCGGGATTGCCGAAGTCATTCGGCTAATTTTAAAAAATGAAGGCTGGCTAAGCAATACCGTCTGGGGTATTAAACATATCCCCTCACCACTTCACAAACCTATCGAGGCGGGAGTCTCCAGTTTTCTTAAAGGACACCCTCATCTCTCGCCCTGGCTGGTTCACTTTATCTCCAATGCCTATAATTGGTTTTACCTGGCCCTGGTACTGGTAATCTTAGGACTTCTCTATTGGACTAGCGAGAGAAGCATCCGATCACCTTGGGGTCGGGTCTTAAGAACAATTCGCGAGGATGAAGCGGTAGCCGCCGTGTCCGGGAAAAATGTTTTCTCATTCAGGCTACAGTCGTTCGTGTTAGGAGCCATGGTTATGGGTATGGCGGGAAGCCTGTATGCCCATTATGCCAAATTCATTGATGCCAGTAGCTTTGAGCCTCTTTACGGTACCTTCCTTATCTGGGTAATGCTGATTGCGGGAGGAAGTGGAAACTCAAAAGGGGCCGTCTTGGGGGCTTTTGTCATCTGGGGCATCTGGGCAGGAGCGGAATTTCTTACCGGATATTTCGCTCTTTCTGGCACCCGAGCGGCAGCTCTCCGCGTAATTGCGGTCGGAGTCCTTCTCGAGTTGGTTTTGCTTCTTCGGCCACAGGGTCTTCT
>JABXJY010000108.1 GCA_013375385.1 Desulfobacterales bacterium | reverse complement strand
TATGCATGCACCGCAGGCCGTACACCTGTCGGTTAATACTGCCTTGCCATCTCTTAATTCCACTGCACCGTATGGACAGACCTTTACGCAAAGCCCGCATCCGTTACAAAGATCACTGTCAATGACAATAGCCATATTGATTGTCCCTAAATAAGATGTTTATCATGCATCCTATCAAGGAGCTGATTCACGGCCTCTTCTCTGCTCCCTTTTAGTATCTCACCCTCTCTCTTGGTTTTTGGGGAAAAGGTCTTGATAACCCTTGTCAGGGAGCCGGATAGACCTATCTCCTGGACCTTAACGCCTAAATCTGCTGCATCCCAGATCTTTATAGGTGCCTTCTCCTCACAGCCATTGATCAACAGATCCATCCTTGGATATCTGGGGGTATTTACCTCCCCCATGACGGTGATCAGGGCTGGAAGAGGGGATTCCACCCTTTCATAGCCATCTTCCAACGCCCTCTGGACGACTATCCTCTCTTCATTGATTTCCTCCACCTTTCTGACATAGGTAAGTTGCGGTAGGTTCAGAAATTCTGCTATCTGTGGGCCTATCTGGGCTGTGTCCCCATCAATTGCCTGCCTACCGCAGATGATCAGATTGTACCTCTTTACCTTTCCTATTGCCCTTCCAAGGGTAAATGATGTTGCCCAGGTATCTGCCCCTGCAAGATTCTTATCTGTAAGCAGTATGCCTTCATCTATACCCATACCGAGGGCCTCTGATATGGCATCTATGGCCTGGCTTGGGCCCATGGAGATGACAGTAGACTTCCCTCCATACTGCTCTTTCAAGGCAACTGCTAACTCAATTGCACGCCTATCATCAGGATTGATGATGCTTTCTACCCCTTCCCTGATAAGGGTACCGGTCTTTGGATCAATCTTGATCTCTGTTGTGTCAGGTACCTGCTTAATAAGTACAATGATCCGCATGTCTATATAATCCCTCTTTCCTGGAACTTGACCAGATCACGTTCAGAGTAACCGAGCATGTTACCGTAGATTTCACGGTTGTGCTCTCCGAACCTGGGCGGAAAGGAGAGACTGTTGTCCGAGTCTTTGAGAAATGGTGTTACATAAGGTGGTGGTGCAAGGGTAAGCTCAAGGCCAGATTTAGAATCCCTGGATGTAAGAAGCCTCCTTTTAATGAGAGGATCTGCCAGCACCTCTGGAACACCCTTTATCTTGCTTATGGGTACCCCGATCTCATTAAAGAGCTTTATTAGTTCCTCTGAGGTAATAGTGGAGAATATCTTGCTTATCGACCGGTTCAGGTTGACTACATCACGTATCCTCCCCTCGTTTTTTTCATATTCTGCTCTATCTAATGATTGAAAAAGGGGGAGTTTTACCATGGCCTTCCATTGCCGGTCACTGCCAACCGCTATGTATACATAACCATCCTTGGTCTTAAAGACGGACACAGGCGCGAAGAACTGATGGGTATTTCCATGCCGCGTTACGTGTCTATCAAATGTCGCTGTTAGTGTTATTGGCACGGTGAGCCAGGACGTTGCCGATTCCAGCATGGTTATATCTATCCTCGATCCTTCTCCCGTCTTTTCCCTTTTTAGCAGGGCCCTCATCAGCACCCCATAGGCATGTTCACCTGTACCCATATCGGCTAAGGGTATACCGAGGGATTGGGGATCACCTTGTGGCTCACCCGTTAAATCCATCAAACCCGACCTCGCCTGGAGGATTGGCTCATACGCCGTCTCATTGATATCAGGGCCGAAGCCTGTAATGCCTAGCCAGATGATATCTGATTTGATCCTCTTCAGCCCCTCGTAATCTATACCCAGTTTGGCGTAATTTCTTGGTAGTTGATTGGTAGCAAAGATATCCACCTTTAACCTAATAATCAGCTCTCTTAATATATCCTTGCCCTTTTCTTCGGCCAGATTGAGGGTGATCGCCTTTTTCCCGGCATTTATACAGAGGTAGTAGGTATTCATCTTCTCTTCTTTCAGGTAGTTTTCACCGACCATCCTGTTAGGATCACCGTAGATAGGATGTTCGAGCCTGATGACATTCATTCCGTCTTGGGCAAGCCGGTAGGTAAGGTATGGGAGGGTTGTGGCCTGTTCCAGGGAGAGAACAGCCATATCATTGAATAGTCCCATAGAAAGTGCCTAGAGTTTAAAGTGAACTAAAGTTGTAGTTGGTTTAGCTCTTAAATTCTGGTTTTCTTTTCTCAAGAAAGGCAGAGATCCCTTCTTTGGCAGCATCCGTACAGGCAATCTCGGCAAATCCTTTATATCCTATCTCAAGGGCATCGGCTAAGTTATCAGCAGCGGCCCCATCCTTGATGGTCTTTTCTATTATGCTGATTGCCTCCTTGCTTAAGATGAGATTACCTGCCACTGGCTGGGCAGGAATAGTTATCTCGGGGATCTTAACCGATCGGTCGGGAACCCTCTTTATCTTTCCCTGAATATTCTTGACCTCTCTAACTGCCTCCCTAATCATCTCGGCATAATCATCTGTTATGGTGGTAGCCATCCCGATATCCGCTGCCTCTTTCGCAGTGATACGCCTCGCCAGGCAAATCATCTCATGAAATATGCCTGCCCCTTGAGGCCATTTTCGATACGGGACAATGCATCCACCAATTCCCGGCAGTATCCCGAGGGTAATCTCTGGAAACTGGAAGGTTGCATTTCTCGTGGCTACAATACTATGGCAGCGAATGGCAATCTCCAGGCCCCCACCCAGGGCCAGGCCGTTTACAGCAGCAACTACTGGTTTGTCCATCTGATCCATAAATAGCTGTACCTTGGCACAATCCTTTGAATATTGAACCGAAGCATCCCTGTCTCCAAGCATCTCAGGGAATCTACCGATGTCTGCACCTGCCGAGAATGCACTCAGTCCATATCCGGTGATGACAAACCCATTGACAGAAGGATCGTCTACATTCTCCTTTAAAACCGCCAGGATTTCATCATTGATCTCATCGCTGATAGCATTCATTGCCTGAGGACGCCTAATGGTGATAACCTTGACACCGTCCATTTCATCTACCAGAATATGACGTCTGAAGTCCTGGTATGCAGAGAAGGGTTCCCTTGCCTGAGGAAAGCCTGGCCTTTCCTCCTGAAACTTTCCCATGATCCTGCTGACTTCAGCCTCACCAAGATCCTTCATGATATCAAAGGGGCCCTTTCTGAACCCTAAGGCCACCTGGCAGCCAAAGTTGAGGTCTTCCTTTGTTCCAATACCCCTATCAATAATATCAACTGACTGGGAAAAGAGGATACCCAGCATCCTGTCCCTAATGGCATTTCTTATATCATCAGGGACCTTCAGTCTGGTGCCAGGGCGATGGGTAAGCCACGTTTCAACGGAGCCAAAAATCGGTGCTGGCCTGTAATGGGCCCCTTCTTCCATCTGGAGGGTATTGGTCTCAATAATAATAGGATTACCACGTGCCATATTCAGGACGTAGAAGGGTCCTGCAAATACAAACTCCTCAACTACCGCATCAATCTGGCTTGCAGAGGCATGGTCCAATAAATAGGCTGCTTCATTGCACCAATTATCAAAGATCCGGTCTAACATGAAGCAAATGACATTGTCTGTAATGATGGGGGCCTTACCGGTGTGAGCGAAAAACCACAACAGGTAATCAACCACCTCCTGGCTTCCCCCTGCCCAGGTAATTACCTCTACAGGAAGACTCCGCCATGCAGGTGCAAAGAAATGGGTAATGGTAGTCCTTTCTGGTTTCTTCATGTTCAAAAAGAGCCTGTCAGCAGGTATAGAACTGGTGTTTGATGTAATGATGGTATCTTCTCCCACGATGTCTTCAACTCTCCTAAAGATATCCTGCTTGAGGGGGATCCTTTCTGTTGCAGCCTCGATGACCAGATCACAATTCTTGATTTGATCATAGTCCATCGTATAGATAATATTGTTGAGGACAGCCTCGGCCTTATCCTCTTTCATCTTCCTCCTGTCTACCGCCTTTTTTGCATAGTCTGCTATCCTCTTTTCGGCATTCTTAAGCGGTTCTTCCACGATATCTACCAGATAGAGTTTAATATCTGGAAGGGCACTCTTCAGATAATATCCGATATCAGGACCGATAGTGCCTGCTCCGATTATTGCTATTTCCTTTGGAAGGGGACGGCCGAGTTTGATGAATAAGGGGTTACATGAGGAGGGGTATAGTCTATCTTTCTCATCCATAGATCCACTCCTTTATTTACCCAGCTGTAACGCTGTTTGAGGGCTGAATATTTACTTGACTATACCCTGTATACTGTATAGAAAACCTTTGTCAAGGCAAAAGTGGGTGTCACATGGCAAGGGCAAAAAAGGAATATACTGTCTATCTAATAAAGGTTGAGGGAGAAAAATGTAATGGGTGTGGCCAGTGTGTGGACCTTTGCCCGGTGGATGTTTTTGAGGTCAAGGAAGGAAGATCCGTTCCTTTAGATCCCCAGAATTGTCTAGGGTGTGGCACCTGTGTGGCTGTTTGCACCACGGAGGCTATTATCATAACCGAAATATAATTCCGAGCTAGCTTCACTTCGATATGCAATCTGTCTGTTGCGTCTATTGAGTAAGAAAACCTCCAAACCGAAACAAACCCAAGAAACACAAACAAAGGCAGCATCCATGCCTGAGGCAATTTTGATAGTAGGTGGTGGGGTCGCTGGTATAAGTGCAGCATTGAATGCAGCTGACTATGGCTCCAAGGTCTATCTGCTTGATGATACAGCCAGCATAGGTGGGATGATGGCAAGGCTGGATAAGACCTTTCCCACCAATGACTGCTCCATTTGCATAGAGTCTCCCCTCATGTATGAGGCCGACAATCACCCCAATATAGAGATTCTCACCAATACTGAAATTCGAAGGGTCAATAAGACCAATAGTACCTTCACGGTCAGATTGGTGAAAAAGGCCAAATATATAGATGAGGAGAAGTGCACTGGCTGCGGAGCATGCGTGGAGGCCTGTCCGGCCAGCGTTCCCGATGAACTCGATGGAAAGATCGGGGGCATGAGAAAACTGATCTCCATGGCCTTCCCACAGGCCGTGCCAAGTGTCTCGGTTGTCGACCCAAGGTGCCGCTATGGAAAGATGCGGGAGCAACATGCATGCATAGGGGAGTGTGTTGTGGACTGCAGCCAGTGTCGCGAATGCCCTATTGCCTTATGTGTTAAGGCCTGCAAAGAGGAGGGAAAGGATGCAGTTGTCCTCTGGCAGGCTGATAAGCGCATAGATATTGAGGTTAAGAGCATCATTGTAGCTACGGGCATACGGCCCGCGGAGCCAGATACGGGACTGTATGGCTACGATATCTTTGAGAATGTAATCACCAATATTCAGTTTGAACGATTAATGAATGCGGGTGGTCCCACAGGGGGACAGATTATCAGGCCATCAGATAAGAACCATGTCAAGAAGATCGCCTGGATCCAGTGCGTTGGTCGGGGGCTCAAGGAGGGGTTGCCGTACTGCTCAAAGGTATGTTGCATGATTGCTGCCAAGCAGACGATCATCACAAAAGAGCACGACCGCTCCGTGGAGACGGTGATCTTTCATAATGACTTAAAGGCCTATGGTAAAGGCTTTTGGGAGTTCTACCGGAAAGCCCTCCAGAGTGGAGTGCGGTATATAAAGGGCAGGCCGTTTGATGTGTTTGAGGATCCAGGGACCAAGAATTTGACGGTGAGATACGAAGATCTGGATACGGGTGAAATCCAGGAAGAGGAGGTGGAACTCCTTGTCCTTTCAATGGGGCTTGTCCCCAACGACCGCAACAAAAGATTGGCAAAGGTATTGGGAATCGAACTGAACGAGCACGGCTTCTTCAGAGAGAAAGGCACCCTCCTGGCGCCTTTGGAGACCTCTGTTGAAGGGATCTATCTCTGTGGCGGTGCAACTGGTCCTATCGATATTTCGGAGTCGGTCATCCAGGCGTCAGCAGCAAGCCTGAAGGCAGTCTTAAAATGACAATTTTCGATTGAAGATTGACGATTTGAAGAGGAAATACCTGATCCTCAAATAGTCAATGGTCAATATTTAATAGTCAATTAAGACAGGTAGTTGAATGAGCGAGGATGCCAGGGTAGGTGTATTTGTTTGTCGCTGCGGTTCAAACATCGGCGGTTTTGTAGACGTACCGGAAGTGGTGGAGTGTGCCAAAGCCCTCAAGGATGTCGTCTTCGCCGAAGAGGGCAAGTGGTCATGCTCCGTGGATTACTTGGCCCATATGCAGGAATGTGTAAAGGAACACAATCTCAACAGGGTGGTGATTGCCTCCTGTACACCAAGAACACATGAACCACTGTTCAAAAGGACGGTAAGAGAGGCAGGGTTGAACCCGTACCTGCTCGAATTTGTGAGTATCCGTGAACAGGTCTCCTGGGTTCATATGGATGACCGTGAGGCAGCTACTGAAAAGGCCAAGGATCTGGTGAAGATGGGTGTGGCCAAGGCCAGGCTCCTTGAAGAAGGAGAAGAAATTAGACTTCCTGTCAAGACAGACTCCCTGATAATCGGCGGTGGAATAGCGGGCATGACCGCTGCCCTGAGCTTGGCTGATCAAGGCTTTAACGTCACTATCGTGGAGCGGGAGGCCCGGCTTGGGGGCCTTCTCAACAAGATAGGGCGCGTTTGGAATAATGGTAGCGAGTTTCCTGCCGATGAGCTTGTCAAGGCTCGAGCAGAGCGCCTCTACAACCACCCTCATATCAAGGTCTATACGAATGCTGCCATAGATACCATTGAGGGATACATCGGAAACTATAAGGTCACCGTCAAGTCCAACGGATCGATCGAGGCCTTTGACGCCTCCACCGTCATTGTGGCTACCGGAATGCAGGAGATAGAGCCTGTCGGTCAATACGGCTACGGGGATGACGCGCGCGTGGTAACGCAGCTTGACCTTGAGGGTCTGCTGAAAAACAACGCACTTGATAACGTAAAGGATGCAGTAGTCATCAACTGTGTTAATTCAATGAATGAGTCCCGCGGTTGTTGTAACATTGGGTGTGGGATCTCGGTTAAGAACGCTGTTGCGCTCAAGGGCCTGAACCAAGATATCCATGTCCATATCCTGTATAGGGATCTATGCATGGTAAAAGACGAGCGAGGCAACGTTGAAAGAGCGAAGCGCGCGGGAATTAAATTCATACGGTTTCCCGATGACCGCTATCCAGAGGTATCCAGGGAGAATGACCGGTTAGCAGTAAAGGTTTATGACGTCCTCCTCGCAAGAGAATTTAGTATCCCGGCTGATTTGCTTGTGCTAACCACTGGATTTCAGGGAGACAGCAGCGTAGAGCAGATAAAAGGTCAGCTCAAGGTCTCAGCCAATGCAGAAGGATTCTTCCAGGAGGCCCATATCAAGCTGGGTCCATTGGATTTTCCTGCCGACGGCATCTTTCTGTGTGGGGGTGCCCGATCTCCAAAAAATATAAGAGAGGCCTGTGAAGAGGCAATCGGAGCAGGCATGAGGGCCTCTATCCCGATGAAGAGAGGATACATTGAGGCAGAAGGAATCGTGGCGGATATTGATCCGGGGGCCTGTAATGGCTGCGGGCTGTGCGCCAAGAACTGCCCCTATGGAGCAATAAGGATGGCGGATGAAAAGCCCACCGTAGTCAAGGCCCTGTGTAAGGGATGTGGTCTGTGTGCAGCGGACTGTCCCACGAATACGATAACCATTATCCATTACTCAGATGAGCAAATCCTTGCCCAGATAGAGGCGGCCCTGGAGGAGAGGCCTGAGGAAAAAATCATCGGCTTCGTTTGCCACTGGTGTTGTTTAGGCGCAGCGGACATGGCCGGGGTGAGCAGGCTTCAGTACCCCCCTCATGGCCGGCTGATAAGAGTCATGTGTTCGGCACGCGTGGCCTCTCAGTTCGTACTTTCTGCCTTTGAACTGGGGGCTGCCGGGGTATTAGTGGGAGGATGCGAATTCCCAACATGCCACTACATTGTTGGTAACTACAAGGCCGAGAATCGGATGGAACGGGTCAAGAAGACCCTGGCCAGGAAGGGCTATGATCCGGAAAGGCTCTGGGTCCTGTGGTGTTCAGCAGCAGATGGGCCGAAGTTTGCAAATACGATGAGAGAGATGGTCAAGCGACTCAACCTTAAATGAGAGATAGATTTTCGATTTGCGATTTTGGATTTTAGATTGGGAGAGATGATGGATGAATGAAAAAGAGTTGAAAAAAAGGACTAAGCAATTTGCCCTAAGGATAATAAAACTGGTGAATGCATTGCCGAAAAATATTGAAGGCCAATCAATCGGTAAGCAGCTCATTCGTTAATTAAAAGAAGCTGACGAACTCGTCGCGATTATGGTTGACGGCTTCGTAAAAAGTCTTTTCACCGGTCATTGCGAGGAGCGAAGCGACGAAGCAATCTCCTGATTTCAAGCA
>JABXJY010000382.1 GCA_013375385.1 Desulfobacterales bacterium | reverse complement strand
GTTTCTTCCTCTACATCGAACCTGAGTGGAAGAAACTGCTCTATTACCCAGATATTTGTCAGGAGATGATCAGTTATCCTTTCAGTTATCAATGTTGAACGCCCCCTGGCCAGGGCCATATAGAGAACTAGCTGGTCGGCAAGGTGGATATCAACAATCCCCTTTGAATCCAGAAATTTGATAAACTCATTGCAGGCATCATCAGCTACCTCCTCAGCCCTTTTTCCTTTCCTACCCAATGAGGTAAATCCTCCTACACTTCCTTCAAATTGAGCAGTCAAGAACAGAACCGTTCCCTGACCCGGAGACGGGGCATTCTCAATAGAGACAGTAGGCCGGAGCCCTAAATATTCAATCCTTTTTAAGACCTGGTCTCTCTGCCTCTCAGCTATACGTAGAGGCAGGTTAGAAACTGCGGAAAGCAGATGAAGATCGAGTAGCTTGCCTCGATTGGTGAGGTTAACCGCCTTAAGCCCCTGCCTATTTCTAATGAAGGCCCTAACCATACCTCCTCCTTTAGGGTACCACCCCCATCGATCGATCTCCAGAGAGACCTCTCCCCCCATCTTTCGGAGGGCAGGCAAGAACACAGCCTTAAGGTAATGAAAAGAGGGACTCCAGGGAACATGGGTTCCTCCCGTGATCTGAATTTGAGAAGGGATTTTTCCGAAGAGCAAGGCGGGAATCATGGTCTGTATTGCTAATCCGGTTGAACCAGCAGTGCCAATGTGAAAGGAGTAATCTCCTCCCCTTATCTCTTCGGGCTCAAACA
Source organism: Desulfobacterales bacterium (assembly GCA_013375385.1). GTDB lineage: Bacteria > Desulfobacterota > DSM-4660 > Desulfatiglandales > B25-G16 > JABXJZ01. Next base: position 1,162 of record JABXJY010000382.1, on the reverse strand, counting down.
CGAGCTCACGTGAGTCAACTTCAGCACCTTCAACTCTGGCTCCAGTAATAGCTGTCAGTGCATTAACCGCTGTCAGGTGTTGGGGTTTTAGTCCTGGCTTTTTCCTGTTACCCCTGATGTGATTGATATGTACAGGCACCTTAAAGATAGCAGAGAGGGTTAAGGCCGTTCTGAGTATTTGACCTCCTCCTTCGCCGTATCTGCCATCGATGATAACCTCGTTCCTTTGTTTCATCAGAAAATACTCTAAGGCTTGGGCCTTTTGATTTGGTTAATCTGTACAGTCCATTCTAGTAAAAAGAGGCAAAAGGTCAATTTTCTATTTTCCCTTTCAACAAAACTAGTTTATTCTGCATATTGTCATGTAAGAGGTCAGGCCTAAGTTGTCAGAAAATGGGAGCTGACACAGGTCATGTACAAGGTTGGTATAGTTGGTGCTGGGGTTGGCGGGTCTTATCTTTCCTATCTCTTAAGTAAAGAGGGTCTGGAGAACATAATTTTTGATTTTCGTGCCCCCCATGAGAAACTCTGCGGCGGGGGAGTTAGCCACAAAACAATGGTAAGGTTCCCCATTCTCCACGACCTTCCCTGTCCTCGGAAGATGGTCTGGAAGTCAACCATTATTTCCCCAAAAGATAGGGTGGTTGAAGTAGAGTCTGAAAAACCGTTAACAATATTTAGACGAAGGGATCTGGATTATTCCCTTCTTAAGAAGGCTATAGAATTCGGTGCCCATTTCAGAAGGGAAAAGGTCCGATCATTTAGCTTGGAAGAGGATCATTGGCGAATCTTTACTGAAGACGGTGACTACAGGGCCAGGATCCTGGTCGGGGCCGACGGGGTCTTAAGTAGAACAAGGAGGAAACTGAAGGTGCCATCCATGAGGGAAGACTGCTTTTTTGCCCTCGAGTGTTTCTTGGATGTGCAGAATGATTTTGTCACCTATAAGTTCTTTTCCGATCTTGAAGGATACCTCTGGGCATTTCCGAGAGTTGATAGCTTAGCCGTCGGTATAGCGTCAAGGTATTACGGAAGAGAGAATGTCAATGATATGAAGGACAAGTTGCTCCATTTCATAGAGAGATACTACCCTGGAAAGACAAAAAAAATCTCCTTGCGAGGCGCCTATATTCCCTTCTTTTCCGCCAAAAGCATTCAAGAC
>JABXJY010000381.1 GCA_013375385.1 Desulfobacterales bacterium | reverse complement strand
GATCGGTTTGGGGAAGAAAAAGAAAAGACGACAAATCTAGATTGACAAAAAATGGGTTGATCGACTTATTAGAGTCCAGCTAAATCCGGAATCAGTGCCCAACCCGGACTCTTAAATTGGCTAAATTATTTTCTTATCTTGTTGCGGACCGGGGCTATACTCCGCTCAGTAAGGGTCGGTTCACGGGCCTCTCAGCCCGAGGCGGGACGTTTAGCAGCGGCGATTCGGAAGCCCGAATCCCGCTGCACAAAAAAACCTCCGTGCTTGCCCCGTGAAATTGACGTTAGTCATAGCGAAGCGTATTTCACTGGGGCCTGCCCTGTGAAGCCCGAAGCCTGGTTCACCAGGGTGAAATTGACGCCAGTCACAACGGTGTGATTTCACTGGGGCCAAACAGACGAAATAAGCACTTTTAACGGTTTAACCCGTTTTAAAGCTTTTGTCCCCCACTTCCTCTTAACCTAAATCGACAGGGGTATCTAATGAAGGCACTAATCACTGGGATAACTGGGCAGGATGGAAGCTACCTTGCTGAACTGCTCCTGGAAAGAGGCTATGAGGTCCATGGCCTCATTCGCCGGTCAAGTACCTTTAATACGGATCGTATTGATCACATCTATCAGGATCCTCATGTCCCTGGCATTAAACTCCACCTGCACTATGGGGACCTCACGGTCTCTGGCCAGATGGCAGACCTGATCTACAATATCCAGCCAGATGAGATCTATCACCTGGGGGCCCAAAGCCATGTTAGGGTAAGCTTTGACATGCCGGAATACACCGGTGATGTCACGGGCCTAGGCACGGTGCGATTGCTTGAAGCGATTCGGAAGACCGGAGTGAAAACAAAATTTTACCAGGCCTCATCCAGCGAGATGTTTGGGAGTGCACCAGCACCTCAGAATGAGCAAACACCTTTTGAGCCTCGAAGTCCATATGCCGCAGCCAAGGTTTACGCTTACTGGCTGGTGAAGAATTACCGTGAAGGGTACAATCTCTTCGCTAGTAACGGCATCCTTTTTAATCATGAGTCACCTCGAAGGGGGGAAACCTTTGTTACAAGGAAAATCACACGTGCAGCCACAAGGATTAAACTGGGGCTTCAGGATAAGCTCTACTTGGGAAATCTCGAAGCCAAAAGAGATTGGGGTTTTGCCGGAGATTTTGTGGAAGCCATGTGGTTGATTTTGCAACAGGATAAACCGGATGATTACGTAATTGCCACAGGGAAAAATCACTCAGTTCGCGAATTTACGGAAAAGGTCTTCCAGAAATTGGAACTTGATTACCAGGAATACGTGGCGATAGACCAGAGATATTTCAGGCCGACAGAGGTTGATGTTCTCTTGGGGGATTCCACGAAGGCACAAAAAGAACTCGGATGGAAGCCGAAGGTGAGGTTTGATCAGTTAATCGACATGATGATTGAGGCGGACCTTGAACTGGCAAATAAGGAAAAAACTCTCCTGGATGCGGGATACAGTGTGGGAAATCGGATAACATAGGTCGAAATTCGAAATTCGGAAACCGAATAACGCACAACGATTAACGATTCACGAATCCCGAATATGGAACGGAAGATAAAATCATTTGAAGATTTGGAAGTATGGCAATTCTGTCAGGAGCTGCGAAAAAGATTGACTAAACTTGCCAAGAATTTGCCGGGAGAGGAAAAGTTCAGGTTAGCCGATCAAATTATAAGGGCGGCAAGATCTGTGACAAATAACCCCTGCCCTGTTAAATAGCTTGAGAGAGCATAATGTATTACACGTATGTGCTACAAAGCAGGAATGATATGATGTTTTATGTAGGTTTTACAAAGGACCTAAAGCTAAGATTTGAGAAGCATAATAATGGCCTTGTTGAATCTACAAAAGACCGAAGACCACTTAAGCTTATTTATTACGAAGCCTGTATTGACAAGGATGATGCGACAAAAAG
>JABXJY010000107.1 GCA_013375385.1 Desulfobacterales bacterium | reverse complement strand
TGAGGTGGAAGAGAAGGCGAAGCACACTCTTGGTTCGATCACTGAAGAGTTTTTGCGCAAAATAGTTCCCGGTAGCCCGCTTTGAAATCTCGGAGAGGGTGGGGTATACATGGATTGCCCCTGCCATTGTCGAGAGCTTTACACCACCCCATATGGCCGCAACCCATTCATGAATGAGTTCTCCGGCATGAGGCCCGATGATCTGGCAGCCAAGAAGTCTTCCTTTGGTACTTATCAGTACCTTGATCTTTCCCAGGGGTTCCCCCTCAGCAAGGGCCCTATCATTCTCCCGGAAGTGCTCTTCGAGGACACGATATTCAATATTATCCGCCTTGGCCCGTTTTTCATTGAGACCGATACTTGCCACCTCCGGGTCGGCGTAGGTGCACCAGGCAACTTTGGTATAGTCGGACTTGCGGGGAAGTCGCAGAACTACGTTGGTAAGGGCGATACCGGCCTCGTAGCCGGCTACATGAGTGAAGGGGAACTGACCGTTCACATCACCGCAGGCGTAAATATGACGGATATTGGTCCGCATGCGGGCGTCCGTGGTGATGCCGCGGGGAGTGAACTCTACGCCAGCTGCTTCAAGGCCAAGGTCGCCCACATTCGGTTTGCGTCCGGTTGCAACAAGGAGTGCATCTGCCTCAAGCACCCGCGTTTCCCCCTCACCGTGTGCCGGTGCCACAGTGAGGCGAATTGTCGAACCATTCGATTCAGCCTTGATAGCCTTAGTACTTGAGAGGATCTCCATGCCCTCGGCCTCGAGTCGGTTTCTCAGGATATCGGCAACATCGGGGTCCTCCGGACCCAAGATTTGATCCATAAACTCAACGACAGTAACCTGGGACCCAAGTCGCTGAAAGGCCTGAGCCATCTCAAGCCCAATCGGTCCACCCCCCAGAACAAGCAGGCGGTTGGGCAGCGTTCTCTGAGAAAAAACCGTCTCATTGGTCCAGTACGGCACCTCAGCAAGACCTTCAACAGGTGGAAGTGCAGGACTGGAGCCCGTGGAAACAATCCAGGCCCGTGCCGAAAGGCGCGTTCCATCCACCTCGACCACATGCTCGTCAACAAATGTGGGTTGCCCGAAGCGCACCTCTGCCCCAAGGCCACAGAACCTCTCAGTTGAGTCATGTTCCTGGATCTTATCGATCACCGAGTGGACGCGGTCCATAACCACTCCGAGGTCAACGGGTGGCAGTGTCACATGGGGAAGGCCAAATTCCCTTGCCCTGCGTGCAAGGGACCACACTCCAGCCGTGCGGATCAGGGTCTTGGAAGGCACACACCCAAAGTGCAGGCAGTCGCCCCCCAATTCTTTGTACTTTTCGATAATAACACTCTTGGCTCCAAACTGGGCTGCCCCGGCCGCTGCGGTAAGCCCGGCTGCTCCTCCTCCGAGAATGCCAAGATCGTAATCAAATGTTGCCATGACTTCTCTCCTTTCTTTATGAACGTATTGCTTTCTCGTTCAGTACGGTTAATAGGACCACCGAATGCTCTCTGTCAGTGGACGCACCCTTGAGATCGGTATGATGGATCATCCGGCGGTATCGCTCCCAGGACCCGCCTCTTGTGGTACTTTCTCCTCTTCCTCGTGAAGTCGCCTGCGAGCAATCTTCACAAGCACTACCAGAAGGATACCGACACCTAGCATGATCCCAATCAGTGTCCATGGCGCTCTTTTCTGTATGATAGCCTGCATAATCGCATCAGCTCCCACCACGTAGAGGATCGTTCCAGGCAGCATACAGAGCCAGGACCACAATACGTACGTCCAGAAACGGACACTGGTTAATCCAAATCCATAGTTGACAAAATTAAAGGGAAAGAGAGGAACAATACGCACCAGGGCTACAATGATAGCCCCGTGCTTTTCCGTAAGATCGTCAAGCTTCTTAAATTTCTCTCTCTTGGAAAGCCATTTGGCTGTAGCATCGCGAGCAAAGTATCTACCGATTAAAAATGCGAGGCTTGCCCCCAGCGTTGAAGCTATGCTCACCACGATAACTCCCACCACAGACCCAAAAATTGCCCCCGCAACAATGGTGATTGCCGAGCCTGGAAGGGCAGCAACCACTGCCCCCATGTAAATCAGTACGAAGACAACCGGGCCCAAAGCCCCGAGTGATTGAATCCATTCTCGGAGAGCACCCAGCTTCTCACCGATGCCCAATACATAAGAAAGAACAATAATGGTTGCAACAACACCCATTAATACAATTGGCCGCCACATCTTATTACCTCACTTTCTTCGGCCTCAAAGGCCTTTTCCTAGTGCCTTTTATAAAGGCTTTAGTAGAATTGTAATGCCCTAAAAGATCTGCGAACCTGACTGATTCAAAAATAGCAGTTTTCATCTCTCACTATACTGCAGCAGATATAGTTTCTTTTACAGAGGCCTTGTTTTCGTTTTGTCAAGGAGAGGATGCGAAAAACTTTTTCTGAGTCATCCGGCTCGAAAATCTAAGTTCTGCTTCCTCTATATTCGCTCCTGTAGAAACGTGCCAACTTTTCTACTGAAACACCGAGAATGTACAGAGTAAACAATATAGTATTTCTTATGAGTACAAAGACAAAACCCTCTTCGTCCCATCTGCGCGCTGAGGTCATCACACGATCAGGTAGTAAGCATATCTTTTTCCCTATGTGCTTTATTCTCCTCATCAATTCAACATCTTCCATAAGTGATATCTCTCTGTAACCCCCTATCCTGTTGAAATAATCTCTTCTTATAAATATCGCCTGGTCTCCGTAAGGAATCCTGGTAAGACGACACCGGATGGAAGCCAGGCGTGCTAATAATTTATACAAAAATTTCTCTGACTTTATGCCGAGTGAAAAAGCTCCTCCCACATACTTATTCTGTTCCATGACAGAATTAATCTTGGTAAAGGCACCAAGGGGTAGTTCCGTGTCGGCGTGAATAAAGATCAATATCTCACCCCTGGCGACAGAGGCCCCGGCATTCATCTGCTTTCCACGTCCTCTCTCTGACCCTAGCTTTATCACTTCTTTGTTGCGAATAGCCTTTACAGTGTCATTCTCGCGGCTTCCATCGACAACGATTATCTCGCAGCCCTTGTTGCACCCTAAAGAATTGATCTGATCAATGAGAGAATTTATCTTATCAGACTCGTGAAGGGCGGGCACAATTACTGAAAACTGTGTTATATCCATATTAAGTTTAAAGGCTTACCAATAGTAAATCCACTAAATGAGAATATTCTGCTTTGCTCATCGGGCTTTTGATGATGTATTGAGGTCCCAGTTATAGTCGAGATACTTGATCTTGTAGTCTCCTGAACGCAGGTATTCACGATCTTCTTCCTTATCTATAAACCGTGTGATAAGGGGGATTGCGTCTCTAACGCCGTTAGGAAATGTCTTTTTGTCAAATTTAAAGATCATGGAGAAGTGAACCTCACCCTTTTCTCTTCGCATCCAGAGACCTTTCTTTTCATTGTGCAAAAACTGTTGGGCCTGTCTTTCCAGTTGCTCCATTACCCCGGCACCTTCATATACCTGCGGGCTCAGATCCGGGCAGCTCAGGGAGGCGCAGACAATGGCAAAATGGATCAGGGGCTCTCCATACTTTCCTATCAGTATGTCATGTTCGATTTGGCCTAAGCTATATGTTTCGTTTCCGATTGTGAGTATCTTTTTATTCCAGGGGTTTTTCAACCAGTTGATCTTTGTGCTGCGGATGCTGTCTACCGGGTAGTGATCCATGATCATCTTGATGGCCCCGATATTGTAGGCATTGATCCAGAAGGCAATCTCCTCTTCCTTGTTCTGGAGGTTCCCCGGGTCAAAATTGACTAGTTGTTTCAAGACCTTATCATAGAGAGAATCGGGCTTCTCTCGGTCTCGTTGAATTGCATCATAATCGACTACATTGACCTTTATCCCTCCAATGTATTTCCCTGGAACCACATACCTGTCAAGGAATTGCTGGTAGGTCGAATAGGGGAAGTTCGCTGCAGAGGCGTGTGGGAAGCCATTGATCCACATACCTGCCAAAAGTATCACTACCAGAGCCACGTAGGCTATAGGTTTTAGACTTAGTACCATTTTCTCTACCCCCTCAGTTAGTACCCTCTACATTCCGATACCTGCGTCAATTACCTACCTGACACAGTGTATCTTCACCTCAAAATCAGAAAGCCGCTACTCTTTCCGATTTCATGATCATTCATATATGATGTCCGGTAATTGTTGTCAGCCTCCTGTTGCGAAACCTGGATACAGTGTCATGCCTCCGTCGACAAAGATAGTCGTGCCCTGAACATAGTCTGATTCATCCGAGGCAAGCCAGACCGCCACCGTAGCGATATCTTGTGGATCACCAACTCTATTCCAAGGGATGAGTTTGAGCAGATTAGCTTCGGTCTCGCGCGTAGACCACGCAGATTTATTGATAGGTGTCTTTATAGCACCAGGGGCAATGCTGTTTACGCGTATCTTCAAGGGTGCAAGTTCCTGCGCTATAGATTTCATGAGGAGCGTTATACCCCCTTTAGAACTCGCATAGTTGCAATGACGTGACCAGGGGATAATCTCATGGACGGAACTTATAAAAATGATTTTGCCGGCACTGATTGAACGGTTTTTAAGGACTCCTCTGCGAATGAATTCTCTCGCTGCCTCTCGTGCGCAAAGGAAAGAACCGGTAAGATTCACATCCATCACCCGTTGCCAATCCTCAAGCTTCATCTCAACAAAAGGAGCATCCCTCTGGATCCCTGCATTGTTCACAAGGATATCAACGGTGCCAAACTCCTCGTACATCTTTTCAAACATCGCTTTCACGTGGTCTTCCTTGCTGATATCTGCAGAGAGAGCTATGGCAACTCCTTCTTTCTCTCTGATTTTACGTACAACCCTCTCTGCTTCCGGTTCGTTGGCAACATAATTTACAACTACCTGTGCGCCTTCGGCTGCGAAGGCCTTTGCTATTGACTCCCCAATGCCAGAGTTAGCCCCGGTTACAAGGACAGACTGCCCTTCCAATCTTTTCATTTTTATCAAGCGACTTAACTCCCCCATTATCTCCTCCCCTCCTCTAATAAATGTTCCATGTAAAGACTATCTAAGCCCTCAGTAAGAACATCGTTGCTTCTAATGGACTTCTATATGAGGTTCAGTGCGTAAAGTAGATTCCATTGGTATTGGTTATTTCCTACCTCCGTAAACTGTTGTTTCTGGATGAAAGGCCTGCCATGCAAACCAATAGCTGAAGACTGGGGAGATTTGTTTCCCTTTATCGTCCTTTACACCGATTACCTCCCCATCAGGCGTTATCTCTATGTAGATTGTCTTTCCGCCGGTCTCATCTCTGAGAATACCTGGCTTGGTTTTAAGCAGTGAAATAGGGTAGGCCCTGGCTTCACCATCTATCACAATTCCGAGAACCATCGCTTTGGGAGATAGATCCCTGCGTACGTCACCAACTGGAAACCATATTCCCAGGCTTCTGTAGTAACCCTTATAGGGATCCACAGAATAGTCCCTGTTATATCCTGTATCAGTAGAGAGCACCAAGGTGTGAGGGTTATTTTTCTTCCACCTTTTCCAGGAGGTTCGACTCGAGGGGAGCCTTTTGAGGCTTTTTCCCGCTAATGGCCCGGCAATTGCCTTTTCCATCAACTGGGACCAGAGGCTCTCCGTTTGACGATCGTAGAGAAGAACATTGCTTTTGTAAAGTCTGCCAGAGACACCAAAGGTGTAAATCCTGTGATCAATCTGCCGGGAGTAAACTACCCCCGATTGGGTAAGTGGTCAAAAGGTTACCACTATAGGGATTCCATTGATAGTGTCATTGACCACTTCATGCCAGTTGAGAATTTTGATGGCGTACGCCTTGGCCTCAGCGCCTAATTTCACGCCTATAATCCCGTCATCGGGCTTGAGGAAATCAGCCTCACCTGCCCCAATAAAGGTGGGGTTCAGTAAGGCTGGTATGCCATCTTTCGGGGGACCGCCTGAGAGGATTTCATTCCGGGGCACGACAGCATTATCCAGATTGAATGCAGTCAGGGGAAAGCTGCATCCCACTAAAAAACATAAAAAGAGAAACCTCTTCACTTTACTCCTCCACTATTGATCTTGAGTTAAATTCCTTCATTCTTAAACTGCTGTCTTCAAGAAAGCAGCACTGGAAAACATTGCCTGTAACCAATCAGAATCCTAATTCATTCAGCGATAACTTCTATAGCAGCGAGAACGCACCCAGGACTTAGCCGGTTGTAATCTCCCATTTTTTTCTATATTAAAGACTCGGTTCTTTCTCCAATGTAGACTTTTTCTGGCTCTCCAATACCCGATCCCCTCGAAATATGGTGACGGAGGCTGGAACGCCTGTAGTCTCCTACAAGGGAATCCAGTCTTCCTATATCTATATGATTCATTTCCCTCCCATTGAGGAGGTATTCCCTTGCCAGCAAGATCATTTCATACCGCTCAGTCCGCAAAACTCTTTCCAGGTCTTCTTTATTGTCATGAAGAAATTGGGAGAGCTTGTCAAAGTCGATCTTCATACTTTCGTAACCAAAATCGATTCTCTTCCATAGGGAATTCATCTCCCTGCCGTCGGCAAGTGGCTTGGGATACTGATGGATGATGTTCTTTGAGATCCTTCCGTCGTCTGGATCTGAGGTATCCATCTGTAAATCTATTCCAGCGGTTTTGAAATTCATTACGAAATTCCCCCAATCACCGAGTTCAATGGGAATCTGGTTCCCCTCACTATCGACATATTCCCATATAAAACCCTCTGAACCAAAGGCCCACTCATAGATGTAAGCTTCAGATGAATTCTCGCCACCTTTGCTAATTGACCCCAATGGCCTCGGAATATGGGCAAACACGTATATTCCCTTTCTGTGAAAGTAATCTTCCAGTTTCTTTATAATGGTGTGCCTCCAAAACAAGCGGTGTGCGGATTTCGGTGAAGGGCTGAACTCCTCTCTGAAGGCAGTGGCTACTCCCTCACTGGTGACTATTGTCCCCCCTATACCGGGAAATTCGGTTCTCAATTCTACACAGACTCTCGCTGAGCCACCGATTCCTCCCTCACACACGTATTCTATGATGCCCTTCGATTCTGTCATTTCTTCTACTCCCTTGCCAAGACCTCATTAGGTCATCCACAGGGCTTTGAGGCCTCCAGCGCGATTTACCGTTTGACTTTGCTGACGGTCAAAAGCGATGCAGCAGCTTCATCTATCACGAGCAACAAGGAGCCATTCTCGGGTTTGACCAAGGCTGCTGGTAGTTTGCTGTTCTTACTCTCGAGCATCTCTTTTACCGCATGTGTCTTATTTTCGCCACTTACCAGAAAGATGATATGTTTTGCCTTGTTCAGCACCGGCAAGGTAAGGCTTATTCTCTTATGCGGGGGCTTGACGGCGATAACGGGAATTGTCAAGCGCCTCTTTTCCTCTAACGATGTTGTTCCGGGAAATAATGATGCCGTATGCCCATCCTCCCCCATGCCCAGCATAATAAGGTCAAACTCGGGAATTCTGTCGCCCTGAATGTTGAAAAAGTTTCGTATATCTTGTTCATATCTTTTTGCTGCTTGTTTTAATGTGGTTTCCTCTGTTTGAACGGGATGTATGTTTGCTTCTGGGATGTCTATGTGGTTCAAGAGGTATTCCCGTATCAAGCGGTAGTTACTCTCTTTGTCAGAGGATGGCACAAAACGCTCGTCTGCCAAAAAGATATGGGTTTTGTCCCACGGTAATCGGCTCTTGCCGGCAGAAAGCATTCTGTAGAACTCGATAGGAGTTCTGCCTCCCGAAAGGGCTACGGTAAAATATCCTTTATCGGCAACCGATTTGGAGGATATCTCCACCCATTTCTTTACCCCAAAACGGGAAGCTGCCTGATTGTTACCAAAAACCAATACTTCTCTGGTATTACCCATGGGAAACCCTGTCCCACTCAATTGCAAGATACCCACATTGCCAATGGCTTCCTCACTGCTCTACCCAGGTGCGTCCATCCCTTTCCAACAACTCATCTGCCTCTTTTGGTCCCCAGCTTCCTGCTGGATAGTTGGGGAAGCCGGTGGGCGGTAGATCCTCCCAACGTGAGATGATTAGGTCTACTACTGACCACATGGCATCCACGCCGTCCTGACGAGCGAAGAGTATCAAGTCTCCTTTTAGACAATCTATGAGCAATCGCTCATAGGCATAGTGACGCTCGACGACAAAGGAGCCCTCATAGTCAAAATCCATTGGTACCGTATGAGGCTGATTGCCCACCCCTGGGTATTTGACGCTTAAACCCAAGGATATTGCTTCCTGGGGTTGGATGCCAAATATGAGGCGATTAGGTTCTAAAACATCACAGGTACGTCCGAAGAGCCTGAGGGGTGGCTGTTTGAATTGCACGGATATCTCTGTGACGCGCTTTGGCAGGCGCTTCCCAGTCCTCACGTAAAAGGGAACGCCGGCCCACCGCCAGCTATCTATAAAGAGCTTTGCTGCGAAAAAGGTTGGGGTATTTGAATCAGGGGCAACATCTTCTTCCTCCCGATACCCAGAGACCTCCACATCATCTATTTTTCCTGGACCGTATTGC
>JABXJY010000380.1 GCA_013375385.1 Desulfobacterales bacterium | reverse complement strand
ATTCTATAACATGGACTATGAGATGGCAAGAGGTGTCCCATGTCAAGGCCAGACGCCATTTCTCATTGTTTAATTCAACAAAGTCAAGGACGTCCCGAAAATCATAGAAAGGAGGAGGGCAAGAGGCGTTACACGCGTATTTTGGCCTTGATCACGGTATCGGTAGTCTGGTATAATAGATGCTTAGAGAAATAACAAGGCTGATGTGCCCCTCAAGCCTTTTAGCATTGGTTTAATATAGATCAGTCAGCGATATGAAACATAGGAAGACCTATAGAACTGGAGAGAAAGAGAGACTTGAAATTGTTGAAAGGATTACTTCGGTCATAAGCCAGAAACCAGAGATAGTTTTTGCCTTTCTCCACGGCTCTTTTCTTCTCGAGCCCTTATTCCGAGATATTGACCTGGGTATCCTTGTTAGAGGCATAGACCCCTCTGGCTATTGGGATTATGAATGTAAGCTTTCCCAACGAATCGAAGATGCATTGCATTTCTCATTCCCGGTTGAACTCAAAGTGATCAATGAGGCTCCTCTGTCTTTTTGTTTTCACGTAATTAGAGGAAGGCTTCTTTTTGCGCAGGATGAGGGTTCATTAGTGGATTTTATGGTCCGTATCGCAAGGGATTATCTGGATATAGCGCCTCTCAGACATCACTACATAAAGGTAGCCATGGCATGACACCACCAGATATCGATAAAATATATCCGAAATTCAGGGACATCAGGGAGTCAATTGATAGGCTTAAGGCCTTTAGGGGCATCTCTTTGGATGAATTTCTGAATGACCAGGACAAACAGGATATTGCCAGTTTCAGATTTATTGTGGCTACTGAAGCCGCTATAGATATCTGTCTCCATATTGCGGCAAAGGTGTTAAAGAAAGTCCCAGAGGATTATGCTGGTTGTTTTAAAGTGCTCTGCGATCATGGCCTGATTGACCAAGAATTAGCTACTTGCATGGCCCAAATGGCTCGCTTTCGAAATCTATTGGTCCATAAGTACTGGGAGATAGATTATTCTCGCATGTACGGAATCATTACCGGCTCTGACCTTGGAGATCTCGAGGAATTTATTCGGCAGATCAACAGCTGTATCGAGGAAAGGGTTCCTAGGCCATAGTCACTGAACAGGGCCAGGTATGGTCAAATGAGTATTTTCTGATCCTCAGCCTTCATTGCATTCCTTACCTTTATCATTCCTTTCACTGCCCAGTATCCATGCTGTTTTTTTTCTTTCAAAGATCCGTGTGATTTGCTCGGAGTGATTTTTTTGATGAAAAAATCTCTCTTTCCGGATAAGATTTGCAGAGACTTCCTCATGAGCAGGTATAGTTCGGCAAGCAGCGCCATGGACAGGTTGAAAACCCAGATATCAAAAGACCGGCAATTAAGAGAAGGCGTTGAGAGAATAAGATTACGGTTGAAAAGAAGAGCATAGCATGTTAGAGAGGCGGCACAAGAAATGAAAGATATATCAGAGTTGCTTGGAAGTCGGTATCCCATTATTCAGGGTGCGATGGGGGTCATCTGTAATCCGGAGATGGTGGCTGCAGTGTCCGAGGCAGGCGGCTATGGGCTCTTGGCCACCGGATTCATGTCGGACCCTGAGCTTCTTATTGAAAGCATCCAGGACGTGAAAAAGCTTACAGACAAGCCCTTTGGGGCCAACTTGATGGCCATGAATCCCATGTCCGCGACCTTTGCTGAGGTTCTGTGTGAGCATGGCATTCGGGCCGTAACGACCTCAGCAGGTTCCCCTAAAACCCTTGTCCCATTACTCAAGGAGCGCGGCGTCAAGGTGCTCCATGTGGTGGCCAATGTGGACAATGCCGTCAAGGCGGAAGAGGTGGGCGTGGATGCGGTGATTGCGGAGGGGACCGAATCGGGCGGTATCCAGGGCTATAGAGGGGCCTCAACCATGGTGCTCGTGCCCACGGTCGTCG
>JABXJY010000379.1 GCA_013375385.1 Desulfobacterales bacterium | reverse complement strand
GAGCAGTGCGTGGTCAGGCTGCGGGTCAGGATCGCCGAAGAAGACCATCAAACCGTCACCGATAAATTTATCCACTGTCCCGTGATACTTGAACACGATCTCAGTCATTGCCTCGAAGTATTCACTGAGCAGTCTCTGAATACGATCCGGAGTCATTGTAGCCGAGTAACTGGTGAAGTCTTTGATATCGCTAAACAAGATTGTCAACTCCTTTTTCTGTCCCCCGGAGGCTATCATGTTAGGGTTTGCCATGATCTTCTTCACGATCAGAGGTGGAAAGTAAGATTCAAACGTCCTCCGAAGAACCTCTTTCTCTTTTTCCTCACTGATGTAACGATAGGCGAGAATGGAGATCAGAGCAATCGCCACTATGAAGAGCGGACGGACGATGTGAAAGATGAAGGCGCCGTAGAAAAAGAAAAATGCCGCGACGCCAACATAGCTCCCCCCAAGGGCAAGGGTGCCAATCGAAAAGGGAAGGGAGGAAAACCGGAGCGATAGTATCAAGATGATGAGCAGGAGGAGCAATTCGATGTAGAGCATTTCGTGGTCCAAGAGTTCCCTGAGAAAGGACTCTGTCAGGATCGTGTGGATCACATTTGCATGGAGGCCGGATAAGGGAAAATTGGTATCGGTTGGCACCGGTCCCACGTCCGAGGATCCTGTCAAGATCTTTGAGACCACAACGATCTTTCCTGACAGCTCTTCCTGCCACATCTCCATTTCAACCCGATCCTCTGAGGCACGCAAGACATCAGCAAAATTATAGTGTTTCATCCGCTCCCACGGACCGATAAAATTGATCACCATGTTGCCGTGTTGGTCTATGGGAATAACGATATCATGTGCTGCTGCCTCTCCGGGTCGGCTGGCATCTTTCAGGGTGATCGTTTTTCCCGGTTTGACGATGATCTTTTCTGGAGGGACATTGAGATAATCACAGACTGCTCGGAAAGCAAAGCTCGGATAGAAGGCTCGTTCATAGCGAATAAGGAGAGGCAGACGGCGGAAGACCCCATCGCGGTCAAATTTGATACTCAGGTAGCCCAGTCCCCGAGAAGCAGAGGCGAGCGCAGGAAACGTGATCAGTGGGTTTGTGCCAACATAGAATGCTGCGGGATCTCCATCCACGACTACCTGCCATTTTGTATCATGGAGATACTGCACATCTCTTGCGCCTTCGGGCTCTTTGATCTTTGGGCTTACCTCATGTAACAATTCGAAGGCCAGTCCAAAGTATACCGTGCCGGTCTCTTTGGTGGCATCAATCAATGCGCTGTCTTCCTGCTCATTTGATCGTGCAGCAAAGACAAAATCGTAAAGTTGAACTGACACGTTCATCGTTGCCAGATTGCGGATGACTTGCGCATGATGGGAGCGGTTCAGGTAAAAATTGTTGAGTTGTTGGATACTGGTGTCATTGAGGTCCACATGGACAATGGTATCATCATAATGCGGGCGAAGATGCTCTAAGGCTGATCTGAACAAAAAGAGCTGATCAATGGTTTTGGCATTCCAGGTCTCAAACACGCTGGGCAAGAGCCAGAAGCAGAGGTGTGCGGCGACAAATGAACTCACCACCAAAAATATGGTGACTTGTATGTTTCGGTTTCTACTGGTGGTCAATCGTGAATGCCCTGCTGAAGAAATCGTTTGCGGAGATCTCAACCGCAATAGCGGCAATATCGGGACGAAATGCTTTCTCCTCTTCGGTTATCGCGCGGACGCTGCCGCCAATTGGCACGGGGCGCTCAGCAAAGGTAGCAAGTTTCCGATACCGCCTTTTTATCTTACGGATTTCGGTGAGGATCTGTTTTGCAAGTTCTGGTTTTCTATCCGGGTCCGCGGTTGTGCACTTACCGAAAAGCCTCTCAAGTTCTATCAATCGTTGAGCCGAGACAAGCAAATAAAATGTCTCACGCCCAACATTCTCATCCAACTCAAAC
>JABXJY010000106.1 GCA_013375385.1 Desulfobacterales bacterium | reverse complement strand
TATTTTCAGTATCCTGGCCAATGATGGTCGTGGTATGTTGAGGGACAGCAGGATTTCCGAAAAGGAGAGATCCCTCTCATTCGATGCAAGAAGGTCTATGACATCAAGGGCCCTTTCAAGGGCCGGTACATGATATTTTTTCTCGGATATCATATTTTAGTACCATATTTGATATTTCATATAATTTATATGAAACTAACTCAGGTAGGAGAGAATTTCAAGAGAAAATCTGTCTTAATTGACATTGCGCTTCATTGAGCTATAATACATCAGGCCAGGTGGATATGAACGACACAGTTGAAAGGAAACCCGAAGAAGACCATCGCCCCTGGGGCTTCTACATTGTGCTTTCCGATGAGCCCGACCATAAGGTAAAGAGGATCGTTGTATATCCTGGAAAAAGGCTGAGTCTCCAGAGGCACAGACACAGGTCTGAGCACTGGCATATGGTCAATGGAGAGGCCCTTGTCACCCTCAATGACAAGGACATTCGGCTCAGAAAGGGCGGCTCCGTTGATATTCCCGCTAATGCAGCCCACAGGATCAAAAATATAGGAACAGACAATGTGGTCTTTATCGAAATACAGCAGGGAGACTACTTTGGGGAGGATGATATTGAGCGGCTCGAGGATGATTTTGGGAGGGCAGGTAAAAGGGATATTTAAGGGGCAAAAAGATCCACGAATTCAAATCTCGACGCATCAAACAATCCCTTATCGCTCAGTTTGAGCTCCGGAATAACCAGCAAGGCCATGAATGAGAGCCTCATAAAGGGTGCCCTCAATTGTGAGCCTAACTCCCTGGCGAATCCGTCCAGTTCCGTATATCTTCTGGATACCTCTTCATAACTCAAATCACTCATGATCCCGGCTACCGGCAAGGGCAAGACCTTTTCTGTATCCCCACAAACAGCGCTAATCCCTCCCTTATTTCTAATGATACTATTTACCGCCCTGCAAATATCCATATCATCCACGCCGACCGAGACAATGTTGTGAGAATCATGGGCTACACTCGACCCTATGGCCCCTGCCTTGAGGCCAAAATTTCTTACAAAACCCATTGCTGGCGGTGAATCGTTATATCTGTTGATCACGGCTATCTTTAGGATGTCTCTCTCAGGATCAGAAACAAGGTGGCCGTCTGCCACTTTTGGCTTTTCTAACACCCGGTTGGTGACTAACTGGCCATCAACCGCCTCGATTATATATATTTTTCCATCCCTGTGTTTCAGGGCAAAATCATAAGCAGTCTTTTCTCTGGTGCTAAAATTGTTGACTATCCTTTTGCGCGACTCCTTCAGTAATGTCTTTCCATGTTCAGCAACAATTCTGCCATTGATGACGGTCTTTAAGATACGAAGGTTGGAAAGGTCATCAATTACCAAGAAATCAGCCGAATCACCTTCTTGCAGAAGACCTACATCTAAGCCGTAGTGTCTAACAGGATTAAGAGATGCTATCCGCAAAACATCTATCGTATCAACCCCCTCGTGAATGGCCCTTTTTACCATGAGATTAATGTGACCTATCTTTAAATCATCCGGGTGTCTGTCATCGCTACAAAACATGCACCTGTCGGTATGCTCATCTGCTATGGGAATCAACTCATCAAAATTCTTTGCAGCAGAACCCTCCCTTATCTGAACCCTCATGCCCAATTGGATCTTCTCAAGGGCCTCAGATTTAGAAAAACACTCGTGATCCGTTGAGATCCCGGAGCGGATGTATTTTTCTAATTCTCCTCCTCCGAGACCAGGGGCATGGCCATCAATCACCTTCTCATAGGATTTTGCCAGATTGATTTTGGCAGTAACATCTGGATCGTTATGGAGGACTCCTGGGACATTCATCATCTCGCTCAGGCATCTCACCTTATCCATCTTTAGAAGTTCCTCAACTTGACCGGGATCTATCCTTGCCCCAGCAGTTTCGAAGATAGTAGCCGGCACACAGGAAGGCGCTCCCCAGAAAAGCTTAAATGGCACAGAAGCACCATCCTCCATCAGATACCTAACCCCATCTATCCCCATTACATTGGCAATCTCATGGGGGTCGCACACGGCCCCCACAGCTCCGTGAATCACAGCGATCCTTGCAAATTCAGAAGGGGTAAGCATACTGCTTTCTATATGGATATGGGAGTCAATGAATCCAGGTATGATATAGGTTGGATACGCCTCCTGGTCGGCAATGATCCTTGCTATCCTTCCATTCAAAATCTCTAGTGTCCCAGGAAAGATATGCCTCTTTACTATGTCCACAATGTTGCCAGAAATGCGGCTGATGGTATCAATCATGTCCTCAACCCG
Source organism: Desulfobacterales bacterium (assembly GCA_013375385.1). Lineage (GTDB taxonomy): Bacteria > Desulfobacterota > DSM-4660 > Desulfatiglandales > B25-G16 > JABXJZ01. Next base: position 6,349 of record JABXJY010000106.1, on the reverse strand, counting down.
AGATCTCTCTTTTTTGAACTACGGCCCTTCTTGACAAGAGGGCGAAACGGACATAAATTTTATTGAACATTACAGAGATCTATGCTTTTTGAAAAGGGTTTTTTTGAGATATGAAGGTAACTAATCAGGTTGTCTGGTTCACGGTTCAGGGTTCAAGGTTCATAGTTGGTTACCTTATCTTCATACCGCTCTGTGTTCATCGTGTTCTAACCCCTGGCCCAGACCTGGTTTAGCAGTGCTTTTCGTAGAATCCTTAGACGTAGTGTTCAGAAGAACTGTTTAAAGCGCACGTTACGTCGCTCCAGGGCAGGCTTGAACTGTGAACCCCGGAACTTTGAACCTGAGTATTTACATATGAAGAGCGTTAAGAGAGGTACGAACCTATGTTCAATTCATTTAAAACAGCAATTCTCTTGGGCGCCTTAACAGGACTCATCCTCATAATAGGCCAGGTGTTCGGAGGTAAGCAAGGTCTTATCATAGCCTTTGTATTTGCCCTGATCATGAATGGGGGTAGCTACTGGTTCTCAGATAAGATAGTCCTATCCCTGTACAGGGCGAGAGAATTGAAATATGAGGATGCCCCGGATCTACACAGGATGGTCGAAAGGTTGTCACAGCAAGCAGAAATCCCCAAACCCAGAGTCTATCTGATCCCTTCTCAAAACCCAAATGCCTTTGCTACCGGGAGAAACCCTGATCACGCAGTAGTGGCGGTTACCGAGGGGATACTGAGGTTACTGAGTCAAGAGGAGCTTCAAGGGGTCTTATCCCATGAATTGGCCCACGTAAGAAACAGGGATATACTAATTGGATCCATCGCAGCTACCCTGGCGGGGGTTATCATGGTGCTGGCAAGTATGGCCAGATGGGCTGCCCTGTTTGGAGGATTCGGAAGGGATGATGAAGAAGGTGGCGGGGGTATCGTAGGCCTCATAGCCATGGCCATCCTGGCCCCTATTGCTGCAATGCTCATACAGTTTGCTATTTCACGATCCAGGGAATACCTGGCAGACGAAACAGGTGCCAGAGTATCACAAAACCCTCAGGGACTAGCCAGTGCACTTGAAAAACTGAGCCTGGCCTCTAAAAGGATACCACTGGGGGCTTCTCCTGCAACAGCTCGGGCTACAGCCCATATGTTCATTGTTAACCCCTTCTCAGGGAAATCCCTTATGAGTCTATTCAGCACCCATCCTTCAACCGAGGATAGGATCAGAAGGCTCAGGTCGATGGCAAGATACTAAGGGCAGTGTCATTGGTCATTAGTCATCAGTTATTTGATAATTCAGGAAATCTCTGACTATTGATGTCATTTACCAGTGACAAATGACTATTGACTAATGACATTCATCGTAAATTATATGAACAGATACTTTCTCCTCACCTCCTCATTCTCTTTTAGTTCCTCAACACTTCCCTGGTACCTGATCTTACCGTCATCAATTATGTAACCGTGATCGCTGAGTCTCAGGGTAGTCTTCACGTTCTGCTCGGCCAGAAGAACGGTCAAGCCGGTTTCTTTTAACGTTCCTATCTGATCCTCCAGAACCTTCACCATGACTGGTGCAAGTCCTTCGAAAGGCTCATCCAAAAGCAGGAGCTCAGGGTTGCACATCAAGGCCCTGGCAATGGCCAACATCTTTTGCTCACCTCCGCTGAGGCATCCGCCCCGGCGGGAGCCTATATTCTCTAGGACTGGAAAAACCTCATAGGCCCTTTCCTTGTCCCACCTCTCACCACCTTCTACCTTCCTCTCAGCTATCTCCAGGTTGTCCTCAACCGTGAGGTCGGCGAATATCCTTCTCTCATCAGGTGCATAGCCAATGCCCATTCGAACGAGCATGAAGGGCTGCTTCCCGGTGATCTCCTCGCCCTTGAATCTGATTGACCCCTTCTTCGGCGGCGTGATCCCTATGATGCTCTTCAAGGTCGTGCTCTTTCCGGCACCATTTCTGCCCAGCATGCACACTACCTTTCCGGACTCTATGGAAAGGGAAACCCCGAACAATATATGGCTCAGTCCATAGAAGGTGTGGATTTCCTCCACTTCAAGCATTATTCTTCTCCCAGATAGGCCCTCATGACTTCCTCGTTCTCCCTCACCTGCTGAGGCTTCCCCTGAATCAGGGTGCGTCCCTGATGCATCACCATGATGCTCCGGGCAATGCGAAACACCACATCCATGTCGTGCTCACAGAATAGGATGGTCAGACCGCGTTCCTGGGCCAGCCCCTTGATGAGCCCCATGGTAGCACTGGTCTCCTCGGGGGACATGCCCGCGGTGGGTTCATCCAGCACAAGCAGCTTTGGGTCATTGCCCAAGGCAATCGCGATCTCCAGTATCCTCTGGTCGCCGTGGGAGAGGGATCCAGCCGTGTTCCAGGCCTTATCTATGAGGCCCAAGCTCTCCAGAATGCGGTTTGTTTCCTCAACCGCCATGCCCTGAGCAGGATGGAAAAGGGTGTTGCTCTTTCTCTGTTGGGAAATCACAGCGACCTGGACGTTCCCAAAGACGGTCAGCCTCGGAAATATGTTTACGATCTGAAATGACCTCGCAATTCCCCTCTTACAGATCTCATACGGTGGTATACTAGCGATCTCTTCACCCCTAAATACGATCCTCCCTCTGTCCGGCTTGAGCTGACCGGTGATGAGGTTAAACAGGGTGGTCTTTCCCGCCCCATTAGGGCCAATCACCGCTACGAGCTCTCCCTTGCCAACGGTGAGGTCCGCTCCGTTGACCGCCATAAACTCCCCAAAGGATTTTTCCACACCCTCTACCTTGAGCATCTACTCTATGCCCCTTTCTCTTGGCCCTGCAACCTGAGAGCCGAATTTCTCCAGCAAAAACCCCATCACTCCCTCCGGGAGGAAGAAGATGAGCAGGATAAGGATAATCCCTAAGATCAAGGTCCAGTATTCCGTATAGATACCAACGAAGGTTCTCAGCGACACCATGATTGCCGCCCCCAGGAAGGGCCCCAGAAAGGTGAACCATCCCCCGAGAAGACACATGATGAAGATCTCAAGGGAGAGAACCCAGAACAGGAGATCAGGGAACACAGATCTCTCCAGCACCACAAAGAGAACCCCTGCCATTCCGGCAAAAAAGGTAGCAATCACGATAGCGGCGAGCTGGTGTCGCCTCACGTTAATCCCGACTGCCTCACACCTCTGAGGATTGTCCCTTATGGCCAGGAGCGTGGTGCCGAAGGGGGATTTGAAGATAAGATAGATCACCGCCAAACAGATCGCCATGACGATGAGGATAAAGTAGTAAGAACTTGTCAGGGAGGAAAGAAAAGGGGGCATTGGAATACCGTGTATGCCATCATCTCCCCCGGTAAAATGATACCAGCGGAACACGATCGCCCAAATCAGCGAACCTAAAGAAATCTGAAGCATGCCAAAATACAACCTCGTGAGCCTCACGCAGAACAACCCGATCACCAGACCTATGACTGCAGCCACTATGGGAGCCGCGATAAACCCAATCCACAGAGGCAGCGAGGTTTTGGTTAAAATCAGGGCAAAGGTGTAGGCGCTCGCTCCATAGAACGCGGCATGGTGAAATTGAAACAGACCGCCGTGGCCTACTACTATATTAAGGCTCATTGCCAACAGGCCCGTCACGAACATCAGGGCAATGATATAGGTATAAAATCGAGGAAGCAATGGTGGCAGAATAAGCAATATAAGAAAGATCGCCAAAAGAGGCAAAAAAGATTTCCAATTAAGTATGGTTCTACCCAATGTCCCTTCCTTCCAGATTAGCTTTCAACACTATGTCTCAGACGAAGTTACAGATTATGAGCGTAAGGTTATGAGCCATCAGCAATAGTTACCACACCGATTTTAACATACCCGTAGGCCGCAAAATCAAGATGATCACCACCGCCAGATAGGGAAACACGATCGCAAACTGGGGCCAAAACAGCACGCCAAAGGCCTGGGTGATCCCAAAGATAAGAGAGCCAACCAATGCCCCCCACATGTTGCCCAATCCTCCGATAGTCACAATGAGGAAGGCCTCGATGATAATGTCGTGATCCATCCCCAGGGTAATACTCACCATGGGGGCCACCAGAGCTCCCCCAAGCCCGGCCAGGTAGCAGCCGATCACGAACGCAGCTGCGAATACCCAGCTTACATTTATGCCCACTGCGCCAACCATCTCCCTGTCCACGGCAGCCGCCCGGGCGATCTTCCCTATCTTGGTCTTATTGGTGAAAAGGTACAGGCTGATTGCCACCACAGGGCCAACAATGAGGAGAAATAGGTTGTAGCGTGGGAAGGACGAGCCAAATATCGGAATTGATCCCCTGAGGAAAGGGGGCGCCATGATTGACCTATAGTCGGCGCCCCATGTCAGCTTTACCAAATCCCCGAGGATAAGCATCAGGGCAAAGGTGAATAGCAGGAGCATCAAGTGCTCCCTCTCGTAGAGATGGCAGAACAGCGCCCTTTCCGCGATCAAGCTTACCAGGGCCACCACCAACGGCGAGATGATCAAGGCCAGCCAAAAACCGGTGGAGCTGCCGCCAAATAGAGTGGAGATGCTAAATGCCGAGAATGCCCCTATCATATAGAGGGAGCCGTGTGCAACATTCGGAACCCTGAGGACTCCCAGTACAAAGCTCATCCCGGAACACACGATAAACAGGATCATTGCCCTGCTCAGCCCGACCAGGAATTGAGAACTCAATGCAGCAAAGGTGAGTATGTACCCGCTATCCATTGTACCCGCTATCCCTTACAAAAAAGGGACCATTATGCTGGCCCCTTTAATCCCAACGAATTACTTTCCCCGTGCCTTCATGATCTCTTCACACGTGGGCAATACATCGTTGCCGGATAACGTCTCGATACCGGTAGAGATGATAAAATCGTATTTAGAAAGCTTCTTTGTTACGCCCAGATACATGGGGAGCACGGCTTGATGATCACAGGCCCTCATCTCTATCCTGCCGCCAGGGCTGTCTACGGTTAATCCTTCCACGGCATCGATGAAGTTCTCTGTGTTTCTGGAACCAGCCTTTTTATACGCCCCGGCTATGAATTTAGCGGTGATATACCCGTGAAAGGCCGGAAACCCAGGCGGGCTCCCGTAGGCAGCTTCAAATGCCTGTACAAATGATCTGTTGGCCTGAGTATCGGGGTAGTAGAAGTGGTAGTCCATGGTGCCCATTACGCCCTCAGGCGCCCCTGGCCCTAGTGGTTTAAGGACTGCATGATCTGTGGCGGTGTGAACCCAGATGGGAACCTTCTCGGCCATGCCGGTTGCCTTGATGGCCTTCAGGATGTTGGTCATGCTGCGGCCCCCCGTGCAGAAGATGACCGCATCTGGTTTTGCTCCCAGTATTGAGGTAATATAGGGAATGACATCCGGCTCGCCAACCTTCCACCATGATTTCCCGATCATCCTTACCTCTGGCTTTAATTGCTTCAGGTTGCGCCACGCAGCGTCACCAATTGCATGCCCGTACTCATAATCGTCCCCGGCAATCCAGTATTTAATGTATGGTTTCCTCGAGAGGGCAACCCCTCCGGCCTTGCCTGCCATGGCGGTATTTTCGCCTGTAGAAAACACATACCTATGCCCCTTTTCCCCTGTTATCTTCTCGGTCTTGGAGATCCAGACAAAAAATGGCACCTTCTCGCCTTTGACATAATTGGATACGGCAAGGGCAACCGCACTATTAATAGTGCCAACCAGGATATCTACATTCTCCCTCATGACCAGCTCTTTGGCCATGCTCAGGCCTATATCAACCTTGAATTTCGTGTCCCTTGTGGAATACTCTATCTTGGTGCCCAGCACACCCTTTTTATTGATATCCTTCAGGGCCAGTTTGAAGCCGTTCAGTGCATCCTTGCCGTACACCGCTGCCGGACCGCTATAACAGTCTATGATACCCACCTTAATTGGCTTTGCAACAGATGATGGTGGATAGATTAGAAGGAGTGTAAAGGAACAGAAAAAAACGATGACTACCCAGGATACTTTTCTCATAATAAACCCCCCTCTTTTAGTGTTAAGAGTTAAGAACCTAATTCACTATCCCTAAATGAATAGTGAGCATCCCCAAAACCCCTGTCATCCAGTTTTTTTATCATAACCTCTATTAAAGTCAATATCAAAGTTTGGTGCAAGGATCTGCCCTGGCATTACTCTTAGTCTCTTGGGAATATCCTGATCCATAAAACTCAAAGATCTAAAAGGATTTGGCTAAAGATATTGAACTATCGTGGGAAATGTGGTAGATTCTCCTGTGATGAGGCCACGACTAATTACTCTAGCACTAGTCCTTTTGATACCGCTGATTCACCTCTATCCTTCATATGC
>JABXJY010000378.1 GCA_013375385.1 Desulfobacterales bacterium | reverse complement strand
AATATCTTCAAGATTTGCAATTTCTCTATCAACATTTCTCAACTCTTCCAATAACAATCCCCTATAGTTTGTGAGCTGGCTTATGAGATATTTTTTCTGAGATAAGAGGTTTTCGAAAAATTTTTTTCTCATTTCAATCCGCTTTGTAATTTCTTCTATAATCACTGAATTATTCATATAAGAAAGCCCTTCCTTTGAATATATTTCCAATACCGCTCAAACTTTATGTAGGTAAGACAATAGTGAAAATGAAAAATAATCCCCTACTTTGATTTTCTTGGGTTTCTGAACAGTTCGTCTAAACTCTCTTTTTTTACCCTCCACTGTCTCCCAATCCTTGTACCCGGTATTTCACCTCTCCTAACCAGGTTATAGACCGTTCTTTTATTTAACCCTAAATATTTAGCCACCTCTTTCAGGTCTAATATCTCCTTCATTGCCATCTCCAGATAATCCCCTATTCAATAGGAAATCAGTGTAATTAAGTGTATTATTTTGTAATTAGATGTACCCGAGATTTGACAAAAAATCAAGAGAATTTTGAGAGGTCGATTTCTATATCTTCAAGATTTATCCCTTGATTTTCACTATTGACTGGAAAGACCAATAAAGCTATATATACACACTATATCAAACTCTCTACAACCAGGTTGAAAAGGCAGTCACTATAGGCTATAACTACCTATCACCCCCATTCACGGCTGCACCATGACCAAGGAAACTGAGAAAGCCGCATGGAGAGACAAGGCCGATACAGAAGAATCCCTGCGTGACAAGGAATTTGGACATGCCTCCACTGCTGCACTGCCCCGGAAGGCCTTCATGGGAGAGCTGCCCATCAAACAGCGTGCCTGTCTGGAGATCATCGGGGCTCGTGGAAAGAGCAAGGTCATTGAGCTGGGAGAGGGGGAGCTCACCATCGGCAGGAGCCCCGGCTGCGCAATCCAGCTTCGCCGCTCCATCGTGTCCCGGAGCCACGCACGGATCACCTTCAGAAACGAAGACTACCACCTCGAGGATCTGGGCAGCACCAACGGCACCTATGTCAACGGCATCAAGGTTGAGCGGTGTATCCTGCGGAACAACGATCAGATCGATATCGGGGGTGTGAAGATGCTCTTTAGCGAGGAGAAGACCCTCCAGAAGCTATGAGCCCTGCCAGCCAAGCCAAAGCACTCGTCACCTTCTGGGGAACCCGTGGCTCCATCTCCACCCCGGGCAGAAGTACCGAGAAGTATGGTGGCAACACCCCCTGTGTCGGGGTCCGCTATCAGGATACCCACCTCATCTTCGATGCCGGAACCGGTATCAGAAACCTCGGCCTCGAGCTGACCGAGGGCTGCACCCCCCAAGGGCTCTCCCTGCACCTGTTCTTAAGCCACACCCACTGGGACCACATCCAGGGGCTGCCCTTCTTTCAGCCCGCCTACCGCAAAGACACCAGGTTGACCATCTACGGAAGCCCCCGGAAAGAGCGCTTTCTGGCCTCCGTCCTCGAGGGCCTCATGGACTTTGAGTACTTTCCCGTGGGCATATCATCGTTTTCAGCCGATATCACCATCCGGGAGATATCCAGAGCGCGTATCGAGCTCGGAGGGCTCAGGGTTGACTGGCAGGAGCAGGTCTACCACCCCGGAGGCTCGGTGCGCTACCGGCTTTCTGCCAACCGCAAAAAGATCATCTATGCAACCGATGTGGAGCTCAACCACATCTTCCACCCTGATTCGAGCAGCCAGGAGCACAAGGCCCTGGCCCAGGACTACCTGGAGTTCATCTCCCGTGCAGACCTGCTGATCGCCGATGGCCAGTACACCGATGAGGAATACGGTGGAAAGGTCGGCTGGGGACATACCTCCATCGAGCTCCTGCTCGATGTTGCCGCTCAGGCCCAGGTCAAACAGCTCGCCGTCTTCCACCACGACCCCCAACACTCAGACACCTTCCTCGATGAG
>JABXJY010000105.1 GCA_013375385.1 Desulfobacterales bacterium | reverse complement strand
CGTGACTATGTGAATGCTTGGGGCCCAGGGGATAGAAACGTATATAAGGGGCTTTACCCATTTTGGAGGTGGTGCTGCATTGCGCTCTGCCTCAAGCACAGTCCAACCGATAACGATATTGAGAAGGAGATACACATTCAACACTATCATATCCCAGAACATGACCGAATTTGGTGTGGGGTGTAACAGTATATTAAACATCCGAACTGGTTTACCGAGGTCTATGAGGATAAATAAGCCACACATGGTCACCGCAGCAACAGCCAGAAACTCTCCCAGGATGGTAATCCTGCCAAATGCCTTATAGTCATGAAGGTAGTACGGCAAGACTACCATGACCGCTGAGGCTGCTATACCCACGAGGTACGTGAATTGGGCTATGTAGAAACCCCATGAAACGTCCCTGCTCATGCCGGTTATTTTCAGGCCCACCTTAAGTTGCCAGAGGTAGAGAATAGAGCCGACCCCGATCATGGCAAGTAAAGCTATTACCAGTCCCCAGTATTTTCGATTTCCAGCTAACGCCTTTTCAAACATCTATCACCTCACACTCTATAATAAACTTGAGGATTTGTACCAAGATATGGTTTGCGTTTAATGGTAAAGTGCTGACCGAGAACTTTCCTTACTTCAGATTCAGAGGCTGCCAGGTCACCAAAGACCAATGCCCCATCGGACGCCTCCACACAGCCTGGCATAAGGCCTTTGGCAAGCCTCTCGGCGCAGAAATTGCATTTTTCAACAACCCCTTTTTCCCTTGTTGGATATTCCGGGTTCCTCTTCTTGATAAAGGGGCGGGGGTCTCCCCAATTAAAGCTTCTTGATCCAAAGGGACATGCGGCCATACAGAATCTGCACCCAATACAGCGATGTTGATCCATCATGACAATTCCATCCTCTCTCTTCCATGTGGCCTTTGTGGGGCAAACCCTCACGCACGGTGGGTTGTCACAGTGATTGCAAAGCACGATAAAGGGGTTTTCCTTTAAAGGCTCTGCAAGGTATTCCTGGAGCTGGCCTGGGAAGGCATTCTCAAATGGCTCAAGCCAGATCCATTTGATCTCGCGCTTTGGATCCCCGATATCAGGAACGTTGTGGATACGGTGGCAAACCTCTATACACTTCTTTGCAGTCTCTCCATCCATCTTTCTCGTATCTACCACCATGGCCCATCTTTTTGCTGTCAGGGCCTCCGGCTTCGGAAAATACTTTGCCTCCAGCTCACCAGGCGCAAGCAACTCAACAGCCTTCCAGCCTCCAAGGAGCCCTACGACAGTAGATACCCCAGCTATCTTTAGGAATTCCCTTCGGTCAATATCTGTCACTTCTCCTCCTTTAATTTTCCTGCTGCCCACTCCTTCGGCTTATTAACATGGCAAGTCCAGCAGTGAGGTGTTATTCCTGAATACGTGTGGCATCTATTGCAAAAGTTATCGTAGTTTGAATGACATTCCAGACAGGTATTCTGAAGACTCATCGTATATGTCTTCTTAGTGAAACCTACATAATCTCTTTTGGCCTGACGGACAACCTGATCTCTCCAGTCAGTTAAGAGTTTCATGTGGTTGACCTTCATGTATGGCCTTGGTTCTACGCATACCCTTTCTGCTTTTGACAATTTTTTAATGGCCGGGGTATCGATTTCTGGTTCTGGCGCCTTGGCCGCCTTCCCCACATTGTAGAGGAAAGGAAATGCTACCAAGGCAAAGAGTATAATAATCCCAACAATTACCTTACCTCCGTCATACATCTTCTTTGGCTTGAAGAAACCGGTTTCCCTCAGTGCATCTACTACCTTGTTACCTTCATCAGCCATTATGCACCCTCCCTATTCCTCCTCCTCTATTTCTTCTGGCTCCACTCCCTTGAGGGTCCTGTCACGCAGATCTACCGTTTTCTTCTTCTCCCCCGGAAACACCAGGGCGTTTGCCACCATCTCATGAATGCCTGTGATCTCCACATCGAGGCCCCAGTACTCCAGCAGTGGTGGAAGCACTGCCCTATCAATGGCACAAATACAGCCAAGGTGGTTCACCCCATGCTTTTCGTGAACATACCTCACGGCATTTGCCCTCGGGAGCCCCCCCCTCATCCTCACCTCCAGAAGCTCGTCTGCATTAAGGCCACTTCCACTCCCACAACAGAATGTGCTCTCCCTTATGGTATTCTGGGGCATCTCGTAGAAGTTGTTGCAGACATTCCTCATGATATAGCGTGGTTCCTCAAAGAGTCCCATGGCCCTGGCTGGGTTGCAGGAGTCATGGTAGGTTAGTACTATATGGTCATTTCTACTTTTATCCAGTTTCAATTTACCGTGCTTGATAAGGTCAGCAGTAAACTCGGTGACGTGAACCATCTTTGTGGATTTTGCATTCTCAAATCTTGTGTCGGTTATGGGGGAGACCGGTTCCTCAAGGAAGTCAGCAGGGCCATTCCAGGTGTCCATATACTGATTGAGGACCCTCCACATGTGACCGCATTCTCCTCCCAGGATCCATTTTACCCCAAGCCTCTTGGCCTCAGAGTATATCTTGTAGTTAAGCCTTTTGCCCATCTCATGCGAGATAAAATAACCAAAGTTTCCCCCCTCAGAGGCGTAGCCGCTTATGGTATAGTCAAGGTCAAGATACTCGAAAAGCAAGAGATAGCCCATAAAGGTGTAAGTGCCGGGATCAGCGAAGTAATCGCCAGAAGGGGCAACAAAGAGGATCTCAGCCCCCTTCCTGTTAAAGCTCGGACGAGGCCTTATCCCCGTCACCTCCTCACACTCGTCGCAGAAAAAGTCAATCATATCCTTGTATGCATGGGGCGGAGCACCGATATGATTTCCTGTTCTATAACAGCTTCCCACAGATGCCATAACCCACTCGGTGTTTATGCCAACCGAACTAAGAAGTTCCCTCCCCAATATGGTAAGTTCAGCCATATCGATGCCATAAGGGCAGAAAACCGAGCAGCGACGGCATTCGGTGCACTGGTACAGATAATAAAACCACTCCTTCAACACATCCTCTGTGAGTTCTCTTGCCCCAGCAAGCTTCCCAAGAAGCTTTCCTGCGACTGTATAATACCTTCGATATACCGATCTTAGAAGCTCTGCCCTGAGAACAGGCATATTCTTTGGATCCCCACTTCCGATAAAGTAGTGACATTTATCAGCGCAGGCACCACACCTCACACAGATATCAAAAAACAGCCGCAAAGAACGGAATCTATTAAGCCGGTCATGCATGCTTTCTAAGACTATATCCTTCCAATTCTCAGGAAGGTTCCAGTCCTCATCGGTCACTGACCATGTCCTTGCATATGGGTAATCAAGCGCCTCAAGCCATTTTGGACTTGCAGCATTGCAAAACCTGCCCCCTCTGAATTCAGGCTTTGTCTCCATCCACGGCCTTTCTGGAGGTCTGTAATCTATCTTCATTAATTCTTCCGGTTTTGGAACCTCTGGCATTTTTCTTACTCCTCTGTATCCTTTTCTAGTGGTATTCCAGCCGCTTTCATTTGTTTTCTAAACATATTCTCTTGGTCCATATACGAAAAGACTCTAACAGGGTATTCCCAGGGATTGATGTGCCTGATCGCCCGGTTGTTACCTGCCATATTCCTTGTCATGCTAAAGAAGATCCCTGCCATGTGGACCAGCTTGCTAGAGGGAAAGTAGGCAAGAAGCGTGCTCACCAGAAAAAGATGGATATAAAAAATTACACCTATCCCCTCCGGTACCGTGGGATGAAAAGTGACCAGTGCCACGGCCAGTTGCTTTACAGCAACAATATCCACCTTGAAAAAGTATCGCATGAGGACTCCACTGATTCCAATACCCAGGATCAGAAAGAGAGGGAAGTAATCAGCGGCAAGGGAGAGATAGTGTAGCTTTGGATCAGCAATTCTTCTAACCAGGAGGTAGATCAGGGCGGCCAAAAGGACTATGCCGCTCATGTAGACTGCCGGCACGTATATCTGGAAGAAGCTATCAACACTTTCAACGAAAGGCACAAAGAAGGGCACGGGCTCGGTGAAGAACTTAAGGTGTCTTGACAAAACGACAAGGAAGGAATAGTGAAATGCTATTGCCCCAATCCAGAGCCACTTGGTTGACCAATAGAGAAGTCTTCCACCCTCTGGGTACTCTCGCCATGGTCTTAGTTCAGTTCTCAAGTTCCTGAACAGGCTACGAAAGAAGAGCACTTCCAGGGCCATCCGACCTATAACGTGGATTGTGTTTTCAGGGTTTTCAAGTTTATCCCTGAGACTTCTTCTGATCCAGGGGAGAGATCTGTTCTGTCCGCAGGTTGTGGGTATACGGTATGGTACAGGCGTACGTGCCCACTTGACAATACGATAGATAAGCCCTGCAAGGAAGATGAAACCGGCCAAATAGGGTATGACAATGCCAAAAATGACGTGCCAGCCTGCCGCAGCTCCCACGAAGGGAACGAGAACCAGCACTATGACCGCAAAAAGTGAAAAGTAGCAAGCAAGATTAAAGCCCATGCGCCCTCACCTCGTTACATTTAAACTCTCAATGTTTTCTCTTTTTAGGGTCCGGTTTCTCCTCCAGCTCAGATATCAGACCTGCACGTCGCAGTAGCCCGCTCACCCTATTTTTTACCTCATTTACCCTGATCTCGTAGAGCTTCTCCCGGCGCTTCATGTATATATCAAAAGATAAAAGAGCCAATCCGTCTATTCTGGACTCAAGTTCTATCAACTCCTCAGAGATCCCATTTTCCCGGGCCTCCCTTTCCAATTCTTCTCTGATTACCTTCTTTAGCAGGAAAATGAAGGCAATGGCTCCGGAGGGAGAAAAGTCCTGAATTGCCCTAATGCTGATAATTCTGTCAAGAAAAGAAGAGACTCTGTCACGATCCATTCCGTGCAGGAGTGCCTCATAGATACCCTCTATTCCCTGGCCGAACTCGTATGCCACCGGATTGTCAAAGCGATCCTTTTCCCTTTTCAAAAAACTCTGGGTATCAGCGGAATAACTCTCCAGTATGAGATTGAACCACCTCTCTAAGATAGAGAATTTTTTTTCTGATAAGAGGCTATCAAGTTTCATATCCGATACTGAGGATAGGTTTTTTTCAATGCTGCCAATGTATACAGAAGAGCCATTTTCTTGTCAATAGGAAAAATCTGACATAGAAAAGACGTGCCACGACCAAGCCTTATGTTGGCGTTCATGATCTCTTAGGTATATTCTGTCATGCATACTTCTCTGTGAGGACAAATTGATTCACCGGATCGTATCTGAAGCTCTAAATCTTACGTACCTCTGAGTTTGGTATTCGTCTATTCAGCAGGCGAGTATCTGTTTAGCGGATGGGCTCTTATATTTTTCTTGATAATCGGCATTGTTTATAGTGAACTAGGTGCAATATTGGCAATTAAATACTTTAAGCTAAACAAATTACTGATATCATTGCGAGCGCCCAGAGAGCTGCGAAGCTTTTTGCTTGCCCGCCTAAAGGCAGGCCAAGTTATGAATGTTTCCTTTCTGCGTCCTTCTGGTCCCTGCGGCAAACAGTCTCTACACCTTCTCAATCCTCACCGCACAGACCTTGAATTCTGGTATTTTAGCTATGGGATCAAGTGCTGAATTAGTCAGCCTATTTGCTGCCCCCTCAGCAAAGTGAAAGGTCATAAATATAGTCCCGGATGCAACTTTATCTGTAACCCTGGCTCTTGTCTGGATTTTTCCCCTTCTTGAGCTCACCTCCACTAAATCCTCATCTCTTATCCCTGATTTCTTCGCATCATCCGGGTTTATCTCTACAAACCCTTCCGGCACAATAGCGCTCAATGGTTTCGAACGTCTGGTCATGGTAGCGGTATGGAAATGATAGAGCAGCCTGCCGGTAGTAAGTGTAAATGGATAGTTTTTGTCCGGCAGTTCTTCGGGCGGTTTGTATTCTACGCCTGCAAACAGCCCCTTTCCTCTGGTGAAGGTTCCCTTGTGCAGTATAGGTGTGCCTGGATGCTTCCGGTCCGGACAGGGCCATTGCAGACCCTCGCCACTTTCCAGCCTGTCGTAGTGGATACCACCGTAAGAGGGGGTCAAGGAAGCGATCTCTTCCATTATTTCCCTGGGTGAAGCGTAAGACTCTGAATAGCCCATCCTTTTACTGACTTCACAGATGATCTCCCAGTCCTGCTTGCTTTCTCCCGGGGGATTAACTGCTTTGTGCAGCAGTTGGACCCGCCTGCAGGTATTGGTAACTGTTCCGTCTTTCTCGGCGAAACATGCACCAGGGAAAACAACATCCGCAAGTTCAGCTGTCTCCGTCAGGAAGATATCCTGCACCACCAGAAACTCCAGGTTTTTTAATCCCTCCTCCACATGACGGATATCGGGATCGCTCAACATGGGGTTTTCGCCCATGATATACATCCCCTTTACCTTCCCTTCACTGGCTGCATTCATCATCTCCACCACGGTCAGTCCTCCACCTGAGGGGAGTTCTATTCCCCATGCCTTCTCGAATTTCTCTCTCACCTCAGGAACAGCGATTACCTGATAACCGGGCAAAAGTGGAGGTAAAGCACCCATGTCACAGGCACCCTGAACATTGTTCTGTCCACGCAGAGGATTAACGCCGGTACCTTCCTCTCCTACGTTGCCGGTAAGCATAGCCAAATTAGCAACAGACAAGACGTTATCCGTTCCTGTTGTATGCTGGGTTATACCCATGGAATAGAGGATGGAGGCCCTGCCTGCTTCTGCATAAAGTCTTGCCGCCCCTATAATCTCTCCTTTTGGAACACCGGTGATCTCCTCTGTTTTTTCCGGTGTATACTTAGAGACTACTTCTTTCAGCTCCTCAAAGTTTTCCGTGCGATTCTCTACAAATTGATGGTCATAGAGGTCCTCGTTTAGAACGACATTCATGAGACCATTGAGCAGTGCCACATCCGTTCCGCATCTATGTCTCAACCATATATCCGCATATTCCGTAAGCTCTACTTTTCTTGGGTCTGCCACGATAAGCCTTGTATCACTATATTCCACAACATGTTTGATGAGATAGCCCATTACTGGGTGCTGTTCGGTAGTATTGGAGCCAATAACCAGAATAACATCTGCCTTTTCCACACAATCCCGGACGGAATTGGTCATTGCTCCGCTACCGAATGCCATCACCAGACCGGCGACCGTGGAGCTGTGTCAAAGCCGGGCACAGTGGTCAACATTATTGGTGCCGAAACAGGTGCGAATGAGCTTTTGAAAAAGGTAATTCTCCTCATTAGTGCACTTGGCGGAGGAAAGACCTGCCAGAGCATCACCGCCGTATTTGTCCTTTAAGTCCTTAAATCTATCGGCAACCAGATCCAGTGCCTCATCCCAGCCTGCTTCTTCAAATTTCCCATTTCTTTTAATCAAAGGTTTGGTCAAACGGTCCGGATGATTGACAAAGTCCAGTCCAAACCGTCCCTTAACACATAAAGCACCTTTGTTATCCGGTGCATCATCACAGCCGTAAACCCTTACGATCTTATTGTCCTTAACCCATAATTCCATCTGGCAGCCCACACCGCAATAAGGGCAAATGGTACGCACTTTGTCGAATTCCCACGTCCTTCCCTTATAGTGAGCCGGTTTTTCTGACAATGTACCAGTGGGACAGGCCTGCACACAAGCTCCGCAGGAAACACAGTTTGTTTGTCCCAATGGTTGATCAAATCCAGCAATAAGGTTCATCTTGGGCGAGAAATCATCAATCCCGCCTCGACCGTAGAAGTTCAATACCTTCTGAACAGGAATCTCATAACATGCACGCACACATCTTCCGCACAGTATGCATTTGTTGACGTCTCTTATAATCACTTCACTGGAATCATCAACAGGCTCAGTATATTCCGGACTGGGAAAACGCAGATTTTTTTGATCCACACCAAGCTCATAAGCATATCTCTGCAGTTCACATACACCATTCGACTCACAGACCATACAATCGTGTTTATTCGCCGCTAAAAGGAACTCTATGATTAATTGCCGTGCCTTTCTTAACTCAGAATCATGAGCTACAATATCCATTCCCTCCCCTACCTCGGTGGTACAGGCAGTTACATGCATTGACTGTGGAGCATGTCCTGTCTTATTGAGCCAGCGGTCTCCAATCCTAACCTTTACCCCACACAGCCGACAGGCTCCAGTCCTGCTCAGGCCCTTATAATAACAGAGATGAGGGATATCAATGCCGTTCTCTAAGGCTGCCTCCAGGATTGTAGAACCTTCTCTTGCCTCGATTGGCTTACCATCAATAGTAATATTTACCATCTCTATCTTTTGTCCTCCCACACTAATTCTTATTCTATCATATATTAGCCACCTTGCCTCTGGGCAGGTTTTAGAGCCAACACCGCGTGCCCATCCAGGCGGTACTCTGTTCTCTGCTCATATTCACATCTCCAGCATTCATAGCTGTTGGGGCATAGTTTATTGGAGACAGCACCCATAAGCATATAGCGGCATTTCCGCTGAATTCCCCACTGTCTTTTCAGCTGGGCAACTCTATGGGTCTCATTCTGAATGTGACCGGTAGGACAAACATAAGTACACGCACCGCAGGCTACACATTCATCCCACACACGTTCAAATGGCACATCAACCTTTCGCTCAGTTCCTCGTCCTACGAAATCAATAGCTCGAGCAC
>JABXJY010000377.1 GCA_013375385.1 Desulfobacterales bacterium | reverse complement strand
CGCTGAGGAGCAGCCGCCTTGTATCATTCTCAGCATACAACCATGTCCTAATAGGAAAGAGCTTGCAGTTTTCCTTGTCGAGCGCCCATCGGGTGTGGATGAGATGATACTGGCCTTTGGAAAAGATTGTCCTGTCGTTCTTGAACTCAATGCTCATGATTCCAGCCGGTCTGCGTATGAAATCACCTATCTCAAGAGCCAGCCCAGGTTCAAAATATTGAGCCCAATTCCATAATGGGTCACTTGGAATCCACTCTCCCCAATTGTGATCGTGGTATCCCGGTACGCTTTTCAGGATATAAAACTCACCATCCACGTCAATCCACCCGCTGATGTATGCACCTGGCATGTAAATGAGCCAGCTCATCTGTTCCCATGGAAACAGCCCCACTTGCTCGCGATCACCACCAAACCACGAATCGGCTTGCCGCACATAGGTCAGGTCCCACGAAAGCTGACCATCACCAATGGAGCCAACGATACGATACGTGTCACTGTCGATAACCTCAATGTAATTGGCTTCGTCTATCTGCACATCAGCCCTCTCATATGAAGCGGAAAAGCTATCAGTCGAGAAGATATCGGTTTCATTGATAATGTCTTGTGGTGTGTAGGCAACGGCCCCCACCATAGCCTGGCCAAGACCTGAGATATTCTCCGGATCCGCAATGTAGTAAGCGAAGGCCATCTGAATATCCCGCACGGCATCGAAGAAATTGAAATACCACCATTCGATGTAGTTTCCGTCGTGCTGTCCATCTGCCCAGTAGTCATAATGATAGGCATCATCGGACAGAAGAACTCGCTCTTTCGGAGAGTGGAAAGCGAACGCCGATGAACCAATTATTAACAGGAAAACCAGGACACCTGAGAGGAATTGTTTTTTTCTCATTTGTTTACCTCCATTTACCATGTGGTAGGGAATTCTTGAGTGGGTAGACCTATTTCTCAAATCAAAAGATGCGACTCCCTATCTTCTCGGTGCCACACCCACTATGCGACTCCACCACGGCATATGGTGCAACAGACTGATAATGGCCTCAATGTCCTGCATGTACCGGTACACTGCCTGTTTCCCAATATCTGAGGGTGCGTAGACCGCAAAGAAAACTTCCGGGCTCTCAAATGTGATTCCCGTGCGATGGTCGGGCCACCGAAGAGGCGGAACACGATATCATCAGTTATGCCTCAGACAAACGGGTCTCCCACGATTACTCTGAAGCCGAACACAACAAAATCAACGAGCTTAAGGTCCCTGCTCACCTCACGATCGCGCGCCGTTGCTTCTGCAGCTTGTGCTAACACATAGCGACCAGCGGCCCTTGGCCGGGGATTCGTGCGCCGCCCAACTATGTTTATACGGGGAAATTTTAGCACCACCCATTAAGAATAGAAAATTAGGTTTCATTGCGAATGGATTACTGGCTCAGGGAAGAGGCGTTCAGTATGACATCGATTGCCAGCGTATGTGGAAGTCCCGATCAATTTTCTACTTTACTACTAAAAGGGAAAAATCACCAGAAGTCAATAGAAATCAATCTCTTGCTTCCGATTTCAAGATGGAATCTTGCGTGAGAAAGTGATCAAAAAGTGTTGATTTGGTTTGAAATCTAGTATGGATACAGGATCGGAGAATCTGCGTATTTCAGTTGAGACTGTCGAAAAAGTCCCCGAATTCTGCTCTATCGAATCCTATTTCTTCCTATCCAGTTTGTCTGCAATTGCAGTATTAATAGATAAGTGATTTTTTATATAAGTTGTTGTTTTTACTTTATTAATTGGCCTTTTTGTGCTATACAATGATCATCTCTTATTGTTCACTGGGAATCCAAAAACAGCTGAACGAGGCTAAATCAACCATGGGAAAATACAAACCATACACCTATAAGCAGATGGTCATGCTTCCTGTTTCTCTGGAAGATCAGATCGTGCCAGGTACACTGGAGTTTGCCATCCACA
>JABXJY010000376.1 GCA_013375385.1 Desulfobacterales bacterium | reverse complement strand
AACCGCATAAAATGTCAGAAAGCCAGTATATTCAAGGAGATACCCTCAACGAACTTGAGCCAACTGCATACCCACGAAGAGTTATTTAATATATGGCTTGTCCAGACTTAAAAGGGATTTCAATACCTCCTATCCTTTTATCATAGCAGGAGAAATAAAGAAAGCACGCTGGTGACTTCTAACAAACCACAACAGCCCCCTATGGATAGGGGAGAAATCCATAGGGGCTTTTGTATCGGTGCTCTTGGAAGCTGTAACCTCTTTCCTTGACTAAAAGATAGATATACCATAGTCTTAATTCATGGTTGGGAATGATATCTTAATCCCTAAGCAGAGGGTGCTAATTGGAAAAAGAAGTGTGTTTTTGTTCAGAAGCATTAAGCAGGTATCCTTTTATGAAGGATATTATTGAGGCAGCAAAACAAGATGACCATATCATCTTATTCAAACTCTTGATCATTGTATCTTCAAAATAAGAATCATGACTAGTTATGAGCCACGATCCCATAAAAAAAGATGGGAAAAGAAAACAGAGACTGTGGCTACAAAATTACCAGAAGATCTCAAAGAGGAAGCTATACGACTGGGTGATATTACTGAGGTCGCAGCATCTGCTTTTGTTAGAAAAGCTATTCAGTTCTATATCGACTTCTTACATAAAGATATAAAAATCAATAAGGATAATAAGGGTGCTATCAGCTAGAATACTTAAACCCCATTTCTCACATAGAGAGGTGGGGTTTGTGGCTAGCCTGCCGTTATCCAATACCGATATTTCAAGGCCTGACCCTCGGTCTTACATAGGAACCTCGACCCGCATTGACGCTTTGTTTTAAGGTTTACGACCCAGTCCTTTATGGGTGATTCGTTGTGCTGAAGAAGAAAACGATACGTTTTTTGGCCACAGCTGGATTCTGGTTCGCTGCCTCGATCTGGCCCTCTGGAGAGACAATGGTGGAGGGGTTTATGCCTGTTGCTTTGGAGCAAAAGGAACTCCTCCAGGTAAAGGTTCACCAACTCACTGTAGATCCGATAAGCAAACAACCGGTGGTCGTTCTCGCTGACTCCCTTGAGGAGCGTGCACTGGTTGTCTGGATCGACTTTTTCTCGGCCAATGCCATCCATTTGGAGATACAAGGGATCAAGCACCGCCGTCCCCTCACCCACGACCTGCTCGAAAGGATCATCCAGGAGGCCAATGGAAAGATCCACCGTATCGTCATCACCCATGTCAAGAAAGACATCTACTATGCCACGATCGTGATGGAGAGGAGAGGCTCCCTTGCAGAGATTGATGCGAGGCCGAGCGACGCCATCGTTATGGCCCTCAAGTTCAAGGCTCCTATCTTCGTCTCCAAGGTCTTGTTCAGAGAAATGGCCATCCCCCTTGAAGAGCAGAAGGAGATCGAGGAACAATACGGCCTCACTCTTCAGGACCTTACCTCCTCACTGGCCGAATGCTTTTCCTTTGGGTCAACACGTGGGGTTCTGGTATCTGACGTCCGAAAGGGAAGCCGCGCCGAAAAGGACGGGATAGAAAGAGGGGATATCTTTGTAGAGTTAGGGGGGCAGGCCGTCGAGGACATGATGTTCATGAAGGATGTCCTCGCGAGGAGCGAGACCGCTGTGCAGGCCAGGATCTTTCGAAAGGCCCACTTCCTGTTCATCACCCTTCATCCAAAGTGATCCGCGCTGTGGAGCGCCTCTTCGTGGATTGGCCTTTCGGGCCGCGATTTGTGTGAATAACGCTGATGAGAACCTTGCGCCTATTAGGCTCCCTGCCTGTCTTGGCACCACATCCTGATTACATATCCCTTGACCTTCATGTCTCCCTATGCTATAATCATACTACGGTGTAAATACTAAAGGGGTAAGAGATGACCAATTACGGAAAGATCCGGCAGGCATTTATCGACCTAGAGATAGGAAGCACGTTCACTAGAAGTGAGTTAATGGCAATGGC
>JABXJY010000104.1 GCA_013375385.1 Desulfobacterales bacterium | reverse complement strand
ACCTTGCCAGCAAGGGAAAAGATTTTGGTCCCTTTGCTATCCTCTGTACCCACCTGAGTATACCACTCCACGCCATTTGTGATAATCAACGGGATATTGGCCCAGGTCTCTACATTATTGATATTGGTGGGTTTGCCATCCAGTCCGGCTTGAGCAGGAAAGGGGGGTCGGGCCCTCGGCATTCCCCGCTTCCCCCCAATGGACGCCATGAGGGCGGTTTCTTCGCCACAGACAAAGGCCCCTGCGCCCATGTTCAGGGAAACCTCAAAATTAAAACCGGTGCCCAGGATGTTTTCCCCCAAAAGACCTAGCTCCTTCATCTGCTCTATGGCAATCTTCAGGTGTTCGACAGCAATGGGATATTCCTCTCGCACATAGATGTACCCGTACTCTGCTCCAATAGCGTAGGCACCGATAAGCATTCCCTCGAGGACAGCGTGGGGATCACCTTCCAGAACAGCACGGTCCATAAAGGCACCGGGGTCCCCCTCGTCTGCATTGCAGACAATATACTTGGGCCCTCCCTCTGCCTGCCGAGTGAATCTCCATTTCATTCCTGTGGGAAAACCGGCACCACCCCTGCCTCTCAGCTTGGCCCTTGTTGCCTCATCGATCACCTGCTCTGGTGTCATCCTGGTGAGGGCCTTGATAATGGCCTGATATCCACCGGCGGCGATATAATGCTCAATCTTTGTGGGATCGATTCTTCCACAGTTGGCCAGCACCCTTCTCACCTGTTTCTTATAAAAGGGGATCTGACTCCGGTAATAGATGGGATTTCCTGTCTGGGCATCCCGGTAAGCCAGGTGATCAAGCAGCCGGTTTTGTTTTAGGGTGAGGGCTACTATCTCTGCCGCATCTTCCGGGTTGACCTCTTGGTACTGAACCCCCAACGGATCAATGGACATGACCGGCGCTTTTGCACACAACCCATGGCATCCAGTGGAACGTATCTCTACCTGACCGGAAAGCCCCTGTTTCTTGATCTCCTCTTCGAGTACAGCTCTAAGCTCTGTCGCACCATAGGCGCGACAGCCGGTCATACAGACATGTACACGGGTCTTCCTTTCATCCTCCTGAGCGAGAATCTTGTTGCGATACCATTCTAATTCCCCAATGGATAAGAGTCTTTTCATGCCTTTTTGTCTTCGCCCTTGTCCTTCCCGTATTGGGTCAGTACGGTGGTTACCTTTGGTGGAGATAGCTTGCCGAAGTAGGTGCTGTTGACCATCATGGCAGGGGCAAGGAAGCAGGTTCCGAGGCAAGCTACCGTCTCAAAGGTAAATTGATAGTCGGGGCTGGTCTCACCTTCATTCAGCCCCAGCTGTTTTTTCATCAGCCTCAGGATGCTTCGACCCCCTTTGACGTGGCAGGCCGTGCCGCGACATACCCTGATCACATATTTGCCTTTAGGCTTCAGGGATAATCCAGCGTAAAAGGAGATTACCCCTTGTACCTGACTCGGGAAAAGACTCAGGGCCTCTGCAATGGGCTCGATGGATTCCTCAGGTATGTAGCCAAATGTCTCCTGGATATCTTGCAACAGCGGGATCAAGGCCCAGGTCTCACCCCTGTTTTTATCTATAATGGCCTCCAGTCGTTCCCAATCTATCTCTTTCGGTTTTGTCATGTAAGATTCCTTTTCGTAAGTTCAAATGCCAAAATCCAGATGCCAAATGAAATCCCAATGCTTAAAATCTACAATTTGAAATTTGTCATTTGACATTCATTTGAACTTTGAGCTTTGTCATTTTACATTTTTTTGACTTTAGCCCAGCCCTGTTAAGACATCCCTGGCGGGCGATTACATTTTGTCAAGCGTTACATGGCACTCCTTCCAGCCAGGTGAATCGGCTTTGCCCAGCTGAGTCAGCTCGATCAACTCCATGGCGTCATTATTATGAAAGGCCATGGGGATAAAAATGAGTCCCGGTCTCAAATCGTTTTTCAGCGTCACCTCTCTGGATATGGACCCGCATGGGGAAGATATCCTGACTCTATCTCCCTCATTCAGGTTGAGTCGGGCACCATCCTCGGGGGATATCTCCAGGTCTCCCTTCAGGGCAAAACCCTCAATTCGAGCTGAATGGGTAGTTCTGGTACCGCTCCCCAGATGGTATCGAAGGGAACCCAGAATGGCCGTAAAGGGATAGGCTTCATCATGGGTCTCATCTTCCGTTATGATAACCGGAGAAAAGTGAATCGGTTCTCCCTCCCCATCGGGACGAAAGAGCTTCAGATTGCTGGACTCCCTGATCCAGGACTCTTCCCCCTCCTGCTCCAGCCCCGTGTACATGGGTACCAGGTGGCTAATTTCAGCCCTTATCTTTCGAAAAGAGTAATGTCTCCTGGGATAACCCATTCTGACAGCCAATAGGTCAAGGATTTCCCAGTCAGGTTTTGCCTCACCAGGTGGGGAAACCACTGGCTCAAAGGATTGGATTCTACCCTCCAGATTGGTAAAGGAACCACCCTTCTCACTGAACGCAGTTCCTGGCAAAACCACATCTGCCAGATGGGTAGTCTCATTTTCAAGGATGTCCTGGACTACCAGGAATTCCAGATTCTTTAATGCTTTGCTGATACGTTCGGGCTGCGGGAGGCTGCGGACAGGGTTTTCACCCATGATGTAGAGGGCCTTAAGATTTCCCTTCTCTGTCTCCTCAATCATACGAATCATATTGAGTCCCGGATCCGGTGACAGTTTAACCTCCCAGATCTGTTCCCAGTGTTTACGCCTTGTATCATTGTAGAGGGGCTGGCGGCCAGGGAGGAAATCCGGAACTGCCCCCATATCCCATGCCCCCATCTGGTTGTTCTCCCTCGCAAGAATATAAAGCCCTGTCCCTTCACCACCCAGACTTCCAGTTATGAGCGCAAGATTGAGGAGGGCGCTGATGGCCAGGATCGCATATCTCTGCTGTAAAATGCCGTGTCCGATCACAAAGGCTATTTTCTTTCCTTCAAATAAATCTGCGGCCCTTTCAATCATTTCTATCTCAATCCCAGTGACTCGAGAGACCCTTTCAAGGTCCAGGGAAGACAGACCATCACGGTAAAGATCAAAACCTTCGGTAAACCGGTTAACAAAATCCGTATCATATGACTTCCTCGTATAAAGAATGGCTGCCAGGGCATTTATTAATTCGCAATCGCTGTGAGGGACAAGGGGTAGCCAGAGGGAGGAGAAAGCCACCAACCCTGTTTTTCTCGGATCGGCTACAATCAATGGGATGCCCTCCATCCTCGAAGCCCGTTTAAGGGAATAACCGACCACAGGTGCCGATTGGAGAGGGTTTGCCCCTATGACAAAAACCAGTTCGGCCTTTTCCAGGCTAGCTAAAGGGGTAATGCGGCCGCCACCATTAAGCTTTTCAGTGATCAGGTTTACTACTGCCTTTCCTGACCCATAACCGCCATTATCCACGTTATTTGTTGCCAGAATAGCACGGGCCATTTTTTGAAAGAGGTAATTTTCCTCAAGGGTGCACTTGGACGAACCCAGAAATGCCAGACTTTGAGGTCCATATTTTCTTTTAGTGGAGATGAGTTGTTCTGCAACAGACTCAAGTGCCTCATCCCACGTGGCAGGTGACAATTCTCCATCTCTACGAATCAATGGACTGGTCAACCTCTCAGAAACGTTTAAGAAGTCATGGGCAAAATGGCCCCGTACACACAGGGTGGAACGATTAACCGCCTCATCATGGTGTGAGGGATTTACCTCTACGATTTGACCGTCAACCGACCCCATCACAAGAGAACAACCCACACCACAGAACCCACAGAGGGTTACTGATTCATTCTGGGGAGAACCCACATATCGGGTATTTTTCACCATCAAGGCACCCGTAGGGCACAGAGAAACACAGGTACCGCAGAAGGTACAACTGGATTCCTCCAGTGGCATCTCATGTGCTGTGGCTGGAAGGGACTTGAATCCCCTGAGATTGTAATCGATAGCGCCAACGACGACCAGTTCATGGTCGGCTCGAATACACTTGCCGCAGAGGATACACTTACTGAGGTCCCTGATAATGAAAGGATTTGCCTCCTCCAGACCAGTATAATGGGGCATCGGATAGAGCCCAATCTGACCTACACCCAGTTCAGCGGCAATCTGTCTCAACTCGCACCTGTTTCCCTGGTTACATAGGATGCAGGATTCAGGGTGACTGGCTATCATCAGGCGGATAATATTTGTCCGGTGCCTTTTGATCTCAGGTGAGTCTGTGTGTATGACCATGTTTGTAGATACGGGCGTAACACATGATGCCATAATGCGACCACTCTTTTCATCTTCCACCAGACAGAGCCGACACGCGCCAGCCGGTTTCAAGTGCGGGTGATGGCACAGGGTGGGGATCTTGATACCATTTTCCACGGCCGCATTTAAGATGCTGGTACCTGGAGGGCAACTGATATGTTTTCCATTAATGGTGAGACTTATCGCTTCCAAGCGCCTTTACTCCCTCTTATATTCTCGTCTTTATAGTCTCTTGAGCTTGGCAGCATCCAGGTAGTATCTCAGTTTATCCTCAGCACCTACGGTGATGATGTGGATCCCCTGGCACAGATCTTTCAGGCCAGACACAATTTCAGCAAAAATCTCAATACTCGCCTTTTGTCTGTCAGGGGCCTTGGCCAGTTTCCTAATTATCCAGTCCGGCACCAATCCTGATTTAAGATGGCGATTGAGAAACTGGGCGATTCCCGCTGTCCTGAGTATCATGACCTCTGCTATAACAGGGACCCCAAAGGTGCTGACCTGCTTCATGAATTTTTCAAACAATCCCACATCGAATACGGGTGTCGTCAAAAAGTACCCGCTGCCTATCCTTGTCATCTCCTCCATTTCCTTCATTTCCAGTCCTGGCACGTTGTTTCCCCACTTGGATTCTACCCCGGCGCCAAATGTGAATTCAGCCTTGCGAGCAAGTTCTTTACCATCCACAGTTTGTCCTTTTCGAAGATGATCCAATACAGAGGACAGCTTTCCAGAATCCACATGAAAAAACATCATCTCCTGGAGACTATCTCCAGTGATTCGGTAATCTTCTGTGAAAACAAGGAGATTCTCTACACCCGTTTTATGGGCACGGAGCAGATCTCTCTGTATCTGCAAACGGTTTTTTTCACGAGTCGTGGTTTGGTAGATAGCTTCAAACCTGTTTTGCTTCAGTAGTTCACAGGTCTTGACGGTATCGGCGACAATGCCTTCAATCTCCAGTTCTGGCACTGTTACTGCATCCACACGGCCACGGACCAACTCCAATTTCTTTATGATTTCTTTCGGTTCCTCATCATTAGGAGGCTGTACTTCGGAGGTGACCACGAATCTTTTTTCCTCAAGGGATTCTTTTAGTTTCATTTAGGCCTCCCGATCTTTCGGTCATTGGTCATTCGTACTTCGAGAATAACCAGGAAATGACAAAGGACAAGTGACAAATGGCTAATGACACTCTGGTTGGAGCAGACCTAACGATTTGGCCACCTCTTCCCTTAACCGGGGAAGTGGCAAGGGTTTTGAGAAACAGAGATCTGCTCCATACTCCTTCATTTTTTTGAATTTCTCATCATCCAGATACGCCGACAAAACAATAATCTTTGTATCTTTGGTCTCTTCATTTGTCTTGATCCTTTTGCACACCTCATATCCTTTGATATCCGGCATCATGATATCCAGTATCAAGAGATGAGGTCTGAAGTGGTTGACCTGGAGTCCAGCCTCAAAGCCATCCGAGGCAGAGACAATCTCATAATCATATTCCTCCTCTTCCAGTGCCTGAACAATCGTCTCCACAATGATTGGATCGTCATCCACAATGAGAATCCTTTTTCTCTCACTAATCATCTCTTCTTCTGGAATGGGTATACCCTGATTCCTCATGAAGTTCTCCAGATCAGATTTCTTGATTCGCCGATGCCCTCCTACCGTCTTGTAGGCATTGATATGACCAGCCTCGATCCAGTTGATAATCGTCTTGGGTGAGACATTACAGTATTTGCTTGCCTGGAAAACCGTAAGAATATCATCCATGAAAGGTTCCTCCACTAATTTGTTAGGTAATTTTTCTACTTATTATAGTTTTTACAAAATGTCAACAAAAAAGACTAATCGGAAAAAATGATATTTTTTATAAAAATTGTAATCCTACTACAGGATGTTGCAGCATTTATACCCACACCACGAGTTGAAAGGGATTTATTACATCTCAAGAAGTTGAGGCTTTTAAAGAAGGGATACCTAAAATTAGGGGCTTCGCCCAATTTGCAAGACTGGAGTAATGGAGTACTGGATTAATGGGTTGCCCCGCCCGCCAGTGCAAGGCACGAGCGGGCAGGGAGGAAGGAAAACATTAATACGACTTTTTCTGTTTTTGTTGCCCATCATTCCAACATTCCCTGGCCCAGACCTGACTCGCAGGGTCAGAATTCTATAGACTTCGCTTGCAAGGTATCATAGCGATAACGGCTTTTTCGAGCCAAGTAGCGCCAGGGCGGGCCATGATTCCATGGGGGAGGCGAAAACTTAAGGCTACGATAAGTCCTTTAACTTTCCGGCATTTGGAGGGATAGAGATTCTGAGACGTTTAACTGTAGTTTCCGTTGTGAGCATCCTGTTTGTATTTTGGAAGGATGATGGTAAAGGTTGTCCCTGATCCCAAGGTACTTGATACCCGTATATCACCTCCATGCTCCTCAATAAATCCATAACATACTGATAGGCCGAGGCCGACATCTTTAACACCGTCCTTGGTTGTAAAGAAGGCATCAAATATCTTATCCATGTCTTCCTCTCTGATCCCAATACCGGTGTCGGTTATCTCGATATGAATATTATCTCGTTTTGTCATAGTCTTTATGGTCAGGGTTCCCCCATCTGGCATTGCATGCCTTGCATTGGAGATCATGTTGAGAAAAACCTGGCGAAGCTGATTCCTGGAGGCATAGACCTTTCCCAAATCATTAGCAAAAGAGGATGAAATGCGTATGCTGTTTTCCTGTAATTGTTTTCTGACTAGAAGCAGGATCTCATCCAGTATGGTATTAACGTCCGTAGGCTGTTTTTCTTCTTCTTCCGGTTTGGAAAAACGGAGCATTTTGCGGAGCAATTCAGTCAAGCGCACAGTTTCAGAGAGGGCCATATCAAGAACCTTTCTCCTTTTGCTCTCGGGTGAAATTTCCGTTTTGAGAAGCTCCAGAGTATTCATGATACCATACAGGGGATTGTTTAATTCGTGGGCAATCTGAGAGGTCAGTCTCCCCATGGCCGCCAGCTTTTCTGACTGCAGCAATTTCTCCTGAGTTTCTCTTAGCTTACGTTCCATATCCAGTCTCTCTCTGAGGTCTACAAATATGCCCACTGAGGCGATCTCTTTTCCCTCAGCATCGTAAATGATTGTAGCAGAGAGGTTGCCTTCAAGGATTTCGCCATCCCGCCTCACATAGACCATGGGATGGAAGCTCAATCTTCCAACGCCCCCATATTCAGGGCTCCGCATCATCTTCATGACCTCTTTGGCCATTCCCTCCGGATAGATCTTTCTGATGTTCATTTTGCCAATGACTTCTTGTGCCCTATATCCCAAGGTCTCTTCGGCGGCCCTGTTCCAGATGATAATATCACCCTTCATGTCAGTTGCCATGATGGCATTGGGTGAACTCTGAAGAATCTTGTTCAGAAAATCATGCTC
The DNA here is from genome assembly GCA_013375385.1 of Desulfobacterales bacterium. Taxonomy (GTDB): domain Bacteria; phylum Desulfobacterota; class DSM-4660; order Desulfatiglandales; family B25-G16; genus JABXJZ01. Next base: position 1,031 of record JABXJY010000104.1, on the reverse strand, counting down.
TTCCCTGAGCTCCTTCTCATACTGTTTTCTCTGGGATTGATCCACGTTGATGCCTTCGTACCCTATAACCTTCCCCTGCTGATCATAACGCACAAGACCTGTATGCAAGATCGGGATAGGTGTTCCATCCTTGCGTTTAAAATCCACTTCGTAGTCAATTACCCGGCCATCTCGCTCAACTATTTCCTGGAACTTACGACGATCCTCTGGCTTGAGATACAGATCCTTAGCAATATCAATCTTGAGGAATTCCTCTTTGCTTTTGTAACCCAACATATCCAGGAGAGCGCGGTTGGCATCAAGAAACCTCCCTTCTTTGCTGCTGATGTAAACCCCACAGCCAACGGATTCAAACAGTCTTTTGTAATCCTGTTCTGAGACCTTGAGCTTTTCTTGATCTTTCTTTGTCTGAGTAATATCTCGATATATGCTCACCTTGGAAACGGTCCCGTCCTCATTTCTCAAAGGAAATTCAACAAGATCGTACGTTTGGTCTAAATTCTCAATGTAGTGCTCCCAGCGAACGGCTTTCCCGGCAAACACCTCCGTAGCCCTACACCAGGGGCAGACTCTGTCCCTCCTGTTTATGATTTGATAGCACTTTCTGCCATTGGCCTGTCCAAAAATACGGGCCATCACATCATTCATGTATTCCACGTTAAAATCACCATCAATAACATAGACCGCATCCACCATGGCTTCAAGAATAGAGGTAACTCTTTTACTCTCAGCACTGATCATGATTGTTCCCCATCTAAATTCTGTGTTATGCAAAGGCCTCGATTTGCAGCCCTGTTATCCCTTGAACCTCTAAATTGTCGCGCCTTTTATCAAACCTCGGCAAGGGATTATCAATCCGCCCCATGCGAATATAAGATCGATCATGAGGGATATCTTCTTAATTTATTATTCTAACACGAAATAACACAAAACCAAAATTAAAGGACATTGGGCAGTTAACCGAGAAAAAATAGCATCAAGCACTGTTTCATCATTTTGCTTTTTGACCCTCCAGGGCTGTATCATTTCCC
>JABXJY010000375.1 GCA_013375385.1 Desulfobacterales bacterium | reverse complement strand
ATAGTAAGCAAAGCCCTGTGCGATCAGTCCAAAAAGCTCGTCCATGTCTCCAACCTCTTTTACACCCAGCCTCAGACAGAACTTGCCCAGATCTTGGTGGAGAACTCCTTTGCAGACAGGGTATTCTTTTGTAACAGTGGTGCAGAGGCCAACGAGGCAGCCATAAAACTGGCCAGACGCTATTCAAAAGAGAAATCTGGATCTGAAAGACATAGTATCATAACCATGGACAATTCATTTCACGGCCGAACAATGGCTACTCTCTCAGCTACGGGGCAAGAAAAGATCAAAGTCGGCTTTGACCCCCTACTTGAAGGCTTCAGATATGTGCCTTTCAATGATCTGGAGAGTCTAAAATCTGCAATAGATGCATCTGTCTGTGCTGTAATGCTGGAGCCGATACAGGGTGAAGGTGGCGTCGTTTTGCCTGATCCTGATTACCTCAAAGGTGTCAGAGAGATCTGTAGAGAACATGATATTCTCCTTATCCTAGATGAAGTACAGGTTGGCATGGGTAGAACCGGAAGACTCTTTGCCTACCAACACTTTGGAATAACGCCTGATATAATGACCCTGGCCAAGGCCCTGGGCAATGGCCTGCCCATAGGTGCTATGATGGCTAAAGAGGAATTAGCTGATGCCTTTGGTCCCGGGAGTCATGCTACAACATTCGGGGGAACACCACTGATCACAGCAGGTGCCCTCGCCGTCGTAAAAAGCCTTGTGAATGATGGCTGGACTGAAAACGCCAGAGAAATGGGGGATTACTTCAAGAATCAGCTCATTAACCTTCAACAAAACTATAGCATTATCAAGAATGTCAGGGGGTTAGGCCTTATACTGGGGTTGCTGTTGGATAGAGAGGGAGCTGGTATTGTAAATACCTGTATGGAAAGAGGCTTCCTGATAAACTGTGTCCAGGAAAGGGTTCTCAGATTTGTTCCTCCTTTGATCATAGGGAAAGAAGACATTGACCTGTTAATCGACTGCCTGAATGAGATATTCAAGGAAATCTAGATATGAACAAAGATCTCTTAACCCTGAGGGACCTCACAAAAGAGGATATTGGTGCCATCATAAAGAGAGGAGAGGAGTTCAAAAGAGGTTCTCTCAAAAACGTTAAATCCCTCGAGGGCAAAACCATTGGTCTGATCTTCGATAAGGCATCTACCCGGACGAGGGTTTCCTTTGAAGTAGCAACCCACAGATCAGGAGGCAATGCCATCTTTCTTACACCTTCTGACACACAGATTGCTCGCGGCGAACCGATCAAGGACACAGCCAGGATTCTTTCATCCTATCTGGATGGCCTTATAGTCAGAACCTACGCCCAGGACCAGCTCGAGGAGCTGGCCGAATGGTCCAGGGTACCGGTTATCAACGCCCTGACCGATCTCTATCATCCATGCCAGATCTTAAGTGACCTCATGACTGTAGATGAAAAGAGGGGCACTCTTGATAATTTGAGGGTGGCATGGATTGGTGACGGAAACAATGTTGCCAATAGCTGGATAAATGCCGCCACTATCCTGGAATTTGATCTTACCATGGCCTGTCCACAAGCATATGAGCCCAAGCCTGATATCCTTGCCGATACCTCAACCAATGTGAAACTTGTCAATACACCTCAAGAGGCAGTCAGAAATGCCACCATAATATATACAGATGTATGGGCCAGCATGGGTAAAGAGGATGAAACAGAACGGAGGATCAAGGATTTTACTGGCTGGCAGGTTGATCAATCCTTGATCGATCTGGCAGACAAGGATGTTCTGGTTATGCATTGCCTTCCGGCCCATAGGGGAGAGGAGATAACGGATGAAGTCATGGAAGGCCCCAGATCTATCATCTTTGCCCAGGCAGAAAATAAGCTCTATGCGCATCAGGCCATACTGGAAATGATGATAAAACCCTAGAGTTCATTTACACGAAACGCTAATAGAGAGAGAAAAATGACCCAAAAGATA
>JABXJY010000374.1 GCA_013375385.1 Desulfobacterales bacterium | reverse complement strand
GGCGGTCACCCAAGGGCGTTATCTCACCTCCGATGACAAATACGGGATTGTGGTGGGTAAGGCCTTAGTGGACAAGTTTGAGACCAAATTGGGCCGTAAGCTTGTTCTCATGTCCCAGGATACCGATCGGGAGATCGCCTCCCGGGCCTTCCGTATTGTGGGGATCTTCAGGGCCGAACTGCAGGCCACAGAAAAGCAGTTCGCCTTTGTCACCAAACCAGTGGCGCAGCACATGCTAAAGCTGAAGAATGGTATTTCCGAGGTGTCCATCATGTTGCCCGATCACCGGGAAGTCAGCCGGGTTTCTGCCGACCTGCGGGCCGCCTTGCCATCGACCGGTTATGAGGTTCAGACCTGGCGAGAGCTACTGCCCTTAATCACCGCATACTTGGAGATCTATGACACCTTTATCTTCTTGTGGTACCTGGTGGTTTTCATTGCCATGGGCTTCGGTATCGTCAACACTATGCTCATGGCCGTGTTCGAGAGGATACGGGAGTTCGGCCTGCTCAAGGCATTAGGTATGAAGCCATGGTGGATCATCAAAGAGGTTCTCACAGAGTCATTTTTTCTCCTCCTCATCGGCATGGGTGTTGGGAACATTTTGGGTTTTTTAAGTATTCTCGCCCTGTCCGGTAGCGGTATCGATCTTTCTGCCCTTGCCGCCGGCATAGAGTATTTTGGTTTTGGCATTTCTCGGGTGATTTATCCGGTGATCGCCGGCAAAGATTGGACCATGGCTAACCTGGTGGTATTCATCTTGGGCCTTGTGGTGAGTGTTTATCCGGCCGCTAAGGCTGCCAGGTTTACCCCGGTGGAGGCACTAGCACATACATAATAGGGTGGGTAGTATGTTGTCCGTGGTAGGTTGCATTAAACCCGAATTTCGCAAGGTTCTCAAAATGTCATTGCGAGGAGCCAAGCGACGAAGCAATCCCCTCACTAAAAGATTGCTTCGCTGTCGCTCGCAATGACAGGAATGGTAACGCTTTTCAAAAACCCTTGCGAAATTTGGGTTAAAAAATATACGAACTGTAAATGCGCAACTGTCTTTTCCAACGGACAACGGACTACTGACAACTGACAATTATTACTGTGGGAGTTCAATATGAACATAGTGGAATGTGTTGATGTCAAAAAGACTTATCGACAAGGAAAGGTGGAAGTCAGGGCCCTTAACGGCGTGAGCCTGTCCATAGAAAAGGGGGGCTTTGTCGCCCTGGCCGGGCCCTCAGGGTCAGGCAAGACCACCATGCTGAATGTCATCGGGGGTTTGGACTTAGCTGATTCTGGCTCCATCATGGTGGATGGAAATGCCCTGGATAAAATGACCCAATCGCAGCTGGCCCGCTTGCGATTGCAGAAGGTGGGCTTCGTATTCCAGGCCTATAATCTCATTCCAGTCCTGTCGGCACTAGAAAACGTGGAATTCGTCATGCTCTTGCAGGGCGTGCCGTCTGCCGAGCGACAGGAACTGGCTAGCACCATCCTGGATGAGGTGGGGTTGGCAGGCAAATACGACCGGCGGCCAGCCGAGCTATCCGGTGGGGAACAGCAGCGGGTGGCCGTTGCCCGGGCCATCGTGTCCAATCCGTCCATTGTATTGGCAGACGAGCCTACCGCCAACCTTGATTCCAAGACCGGAAAGGGTCTGCTTGAAATGATGAGGGAATTAAACGAGCAGAAAAAAGCCACCTTTATCTTTTCCACCCACGATAAGATGGTCATGGACTATGCGCGGCGGCTCGTCCTCGTCAGGGACGGGCTGGTGGCAGATGATCGGGTCCGGGAAGGTTGAGTTAAAGGGATGTGAGATTTGGGATCTGCGATATGAGATCTGGGATGCGGGATGGGTGTTGGTTAGCCCATCGGAGATCACACATGACAGATCTCAGTATATTAAGCAAAACCTCAATAGTCATTGGATTTCTGCTTGGGATCTTTTTGGCCCACGTTTGCCCGGTTACCTC
>JABXJY010000103.1 GCA_013375385.1 Desulfobacterales bacterium | reverse complement strand
CAGACATATGATGAATTCCTACGGCCCTCCGGATTGAGAGGTACACAATTTGGATTATTGATGGTAATAACAGGGTTTGGGAATATCACCGTCACGAAATTGGCCGACTGGGCCATCATGGAGCGGACCACAGTGACAAGAAACCTGAAGCTTCTAGAGAAGAGAGGACTTGTAAGAATCGAGGCCGGGAAGGACCAGAGAGAGAGGGTGGTTTCCATAACAGATAACGGTATCAAAGCCTTAGTGTCAGCGCTGCCTTTCTGGGAAGAAGCACAACAACATGTCGCAGGAATCCTCGGGGAGGATAGGACAAGCAATATTGTGAAAGAAATATCTAGTATGGTTTCCATGCTTCGCAAAGAATAGTTTTTTTTGAGTAAAAAGGTGTAGTTACACCTTTTTCAGGTATATGGATATAAAGGATTTCTAATACACACTAACACATAACGAGAGGAGGAGATTATGGACTTAACAAAGATTAGCGACGCACTTAATCAGTACATTAGGCCACAGACATTCCCTGTTGCCCTCAAACTTTGTCAATCTGATGATGAACTGCCGGAGAGAGTCAGGATGCCGATGCGCGATCTGGGCTACCAGATTGCGCTATGCCAGGCAACCGCTCTTACCCGTCGCTTCGGATGGACCATGGCATTGGGGAAAGAGGATCAATGCTGTATTGGCGGTGCCCGGACCATGGGATTCGAGTCTGCCGGTGCCGGAGGACCAGTTGGTGAGGATAAGCAATTGGAGCCAGGGAAATACAAGTATCATCTAACAGCGAGCCTTGAACGCACAGATTTTGAACCGGATGTGATAGTGATTTACGGCAACAGCGCCCAGATCATGAGATTGGTCCAGTCGGCTATTGGAGGTCCCGGCGGACAAGGAACTGTAAACGCTGTTGCAACCGGTTTCGGAGATTGTGGCGATATTGCGGCCCGTACGGTACTCAGTGATGAATGCCAGTTTATTCTTCCCTCCGGAGGGGATCGGATCTTCGGTTCAACACAGGATCATGAAGTGATCTTCACCATCCCAAAAAGCAAAGTTGAAGCAGTCGTTGAGGGACTGGAGAACACGCATAAGATCGGTTTCAGATACCCTGTCATAACCGACATCCGGCATCGACCGAACCTGCCACCTTTCCTGGAGATCCCTAAGAAGGCTGAGTGAGAGTTTTTTTATTCTAAAACATTTCTTCAAGCTAAGATCTTAGCTTATGACGACATCGAAAGAAAGGAGAATACTATGGCAAGAGCTGACCCGCGGAGGGGTGGGTTTGGCCACAGCCACAAAAGGAAAAATCAAATCTACTCCCATCGGACATAAGAGACCATCAACCGATAGCGTTTTTAACCTAACATTATCAACCTTAAATCTCAAAGGAGGTAATTACGATGTCTCAACTTTTGGATATTCTGGGCAGCAAGTACCCTATTATTCAGGGGCCCATCGGCCACCTGAATGATCCCAAGATGGTAGCCGCCGTATGCGAGGCCGGCGGCTTTGGCATGCTGGCCTTGGGCTTCGTCCAAGACCTGGAAAAGGTCAGACAGTTGGCCGGCGAGGTCAAAGAACTGACCGATAAGCCTTTCGGCGCCAACCTCATGATCGCCATGAACCCCAACAACGAAGCCATCCTCGAGTTTTTGGCCGAAGCGGGCGTCAAGACGGTGACCACCTCGGCCGGATCGCCAAAAAGAATCTATCCCAAGATCAAGGAACTGGACATGAAGGCCCTCCACGTCACCTTGGCCGCGCCCTTGGCTTTGAAAGCTACCGAAGCCGAGGCAGACGGGGTGGTCGTTTCCGGAACGGAATCGGGAGGACTCCGGACTACCGGTCCCGAATCCACCAACCTGATCCTCATCCCCTTGGTCTGCGACATGGTTGACGTGCCGGTCGTGGCCGCCGGCGGCATCGCCGACCGCCGCGGATACCAGGCTGCGTTGGCCCTGGGCGCTCAGGGCGTGCAGATCGGGACTGCCTTCTTGGCCTCTGAAGAGAGTCCGGCCTCCCAGGCCTGGAAAGAGGCAATCATTGCCTGCGGTGACGCCGGTACGACGCTGCTGCCCATGGGCGGCATGGCCATGCGGACCATCATCAACCCCAAGATGGACAAACTCATGGCTTCCGGCGCGGACCTCACCAAGGAATACAACATGGGCGACGCGGGCAAAGCTTGGTCCGCCGGTGATTTCGACCTCTTCCCGGCCGGCGGGGGCCAGATCAGCGCGTTGATTAAGGAGATCAAACCTGTAAAAGACATTATCGAAGGAATGGTCTCCTGACGCCCATGCAGGGCGGGTCCGTCGTCCGGACCCGCCCCGGCTCAGAATGTGACGCTTTATTGAATTCAAACGGAAAGGATGAGCGATGGCGAAGTTCGAATACGAGTTGGATGAACACGTGGCTATTTTAAGCATGAACAGTGGAGAAAACCGGTTTAATTTCCCGTTTTTCAAAGCTTTCTTGGAGGTATTGGATGAGATAGAGCACAGAACCGAAACAAATGCGCTGGTTGTCAAATCTTCCCATGAAAAGATTTGGTCTAACGGCATAGACCTGGACTGGTTTCTCCCTGCAGTTGAAAAGGAAGGTCCTGAAATTCGAAATAAATTTCTGGCCGAGATGTTCGGTTTCATGAAGCGTGTGCTGACTTATCCAATGTTGACAATCGCGGCTATCACCGGGCATGCCTTTGCCGGGGGAGCCTTTCTATCATTCGCCCATGATTTTCGGTTTATGCGTTCGGACAGAGGGTGGCTCTGTATGCCCGAAGTGGACATCGGTATGACACTGGGGCCGGTTTTTTCATCCATCTCGAGACGGGCACTCCCCATGTATATGTTCGAAGAAATGCAATACACCGGTATAAGGCTTACAGCCCAGGAATGCGTAGAGCACCATATTGTAAAAAAAGCCTGCCATATCGACGATCTCATGAACGAAGTGCTTGCTTTTGCCAAGACATTAAACAAGGACAGAGAGTTAATCCGAAAAATGAAAATGGAGACACACAAAGAGATCCTAGCGGTTATCGATGAGAGTATATTGTCTTTGTCCCGGTAAATGCGGTTGATCCGAGATTGATCTTTAGCGGTTAAGAGAGTAATTTTGGAAGCCGATGTAACGGTAGGAGGTAAGGTAGATTTGAGGTTTTGCAGCTAATTGCTGGTTTTAAGCTAAAGGGTCGGCAGGAGATGGGTAGAGCTTGCCTCTAACCGTTGTAGCCACAAATTAAGGAGTGCTCAATTTAACATAATAGGATGTCCCCTTTCATTTTCCTTGACTTGAAAGACGTTTTGTCGTTTCACTATCCAAATATTGCCCCTTCAATCACTCAACCTCTGCTTACTACGGAGACCACCTAATTGTTTGCATTGAACATAACAAAGAAGGCTGCACAAGGCTCATGAGGTCTTTTCTGATGTGACTGGCGGGAGGCCGCCGTGCTTTTCACGACTTATCAGCGGGGGAAACCGCAGCCCCCGACTTGTCGGGGGAATGCGGAGGGGGCACAACTCCCCCGCAGATAAGTCGTAGAAAAGACCAGGCCGGGAGGCTTGGAACAGAAGAAAAGACCTCATGAGCCTTATCCCGAGGTTGTTTTGCAAACTATTTAATGCTCTCCGTTATAAGTAACCAAAAGTAAACTGTTAGTTTTATGAGGGGCCGTGACCAACTGATGCACGGTTGAAATATCGTGGCACCTCCGGGAAGGCAGGCGGCAAAAACGGAGAAAACAGAATTTAACCTGGAGCACCGGGAGAAATCGGTTTACTCGACTCAATTGTTACTATCTCTTTACAGAAAGGAGGGACTGTGAGAAAAAGCGACTGGGCAAGTAAAAGCACGGATCTTGATCTCCTATTCAGGCCTCGCTCTGTGGCAATAATAGGGGTTTCCTCAGATTCTAGCAAAGGAGGTGGGTTTATCTGGTGGAGAATTCATGAACACGGCTACCCGGGTAAGAAATATCCCGTCAGCAGAAGTTCTACAGAACTGAATGGAGTTCCCTGTTACCGTTCAGTTTCCGATATCAATGAGCCAGTAGACCTAGCAATCGTTGCTATACCTGCGGCGGGGGTGGAAAGCGTCCTGGTTGATTGTGCTCGCAAAGCAGTCAGATTTGCAGTAATTCATGCGGCTGGCTTCGCTGAGCTCGGGGAAGAGGGAAGAGCTTTGCAAGAGCAAATGCTCAAAGTTGCCCGGACCGGCGGAATGCGGGTGGTTGGACCCAACTGCATGGGCATATTTTGCCCGGATGTACGGCTGAACACCATTGTTGAACTGGATGAAGCGGAGCTGGAGCCGGGAACTGTAGCTTTTTGTGGGCAAAGTGGCTGGGCCACGGAAGATTTCATAGCAGGGGGTAGTGCCAGAGGGCTGAGATTTAGCACAGTAATCAGCAGCGGCAATCAAGCTGACTTAGATCTTTTCGATTATGTTTCCTACTTTAGCGGCGATCCCAGGACAAGGATAATCTGTGCTTACACAGAAGGTATGAGCCGGGGGAGGGAATTTCTCGATCTTGCCTCTAAGGTACGATCCACCAAGCCCATAATCGTTTGGAAATCGGGATTTAGTCAGGCGGGCGCAAGGGCAGCTGTATCCCATTCAGGATCGATTGCAGGAAATCGCGAAACATGGCTCGGCGCAGCGCAAAGCTCCGGGATTATAGTAGCAGAAGGGTTCGAAGAATTGGTTGATATGGCGGTAGCATTCTCGTCACCCCTGTTTCCAAAAGGAAGGAAAGTAGGAATAATAGCGGAGGCAGGAGGGGGAGGCATATCTGCTGCTGATGCCTGCGAAAACCAGGGTTTAGAAGTTAACCCATTCAGTTCCAAACTGAGAAACCAGCTAAAGGGATTTTTGAAGGAGTATCTGCCACCTTTCTCAGGCACGAGTAACCCACTTGACCTGGTATGGCTTCCACGAGATACAGCCATGACCATATGTACAAAGTGCATTGAGCTTATAGCTAGCGAGGTTGACTCGGTCATTTTCATGTCCTATCTACCTTTCGTACTATCGGATTTTAGGCAAGGATACATTGAAGCGATGTGCCACCTGAGAGACAGGCTAAATCTGCCTATTTTTGTAGTGCCACCTTATGCTTCAAGGGGAACCGCTGGCATGAAGGAATTTACTGCTGCCGGCCTGCCCGCCTTTACCTCATTTGAAAGAGCAGCAAGGGCTATATCTGCCACCTCCGGTTATCAAGGGCGGGTTTCCTCTTTGTAACTTCATGGTGGGAACATGGGAAATGGTGCAAATGGAATGCGCATGAGGAGACAGGAAGCGTCTATTCCAACCAAAAGCCATAGTAAACCGACCAAGAAGCCTCGCAAGCAATGTTGTAAAGGAACAACCTTTGCGCTTTAGCCTTAGGTATTTGTGAATTTGCTCCATACCAAGGCCTCAAAAAGGATACCGTTCCTCTGATTGGTTTCGGAACCTTTAAGGTGGGACAAAGGAAGGCCTCCACAGACCGGCGAAGAGATTAAAATCAAGGCCAGAAAGTGCGCCGAGTTTGTACCGGGGGAAGCTCTAAGGGATGCTGTAATTTAATTAGCATTCAAATGACTGAAAGAAACAAATTATGGGTGGTTGAAAGAAAACGCGGGAGAGTTAAGAAAGACCCTGTCAAAGATTTAGGGATTTCAATGGGTTGGTTGCCGTTTGCGAACTGCTCGAAAGAGAGCGCTTAAACCAGTCATTTCCTGCCACCAACATAGGAGGGACACATTATGACAGAATCGGTTCTCGTCACCAATGAGCTTTTTGAAGAAGTACTAAGCCCCTTGCTGAACAGATTTGAAGTAGAGGTGTTTCAGCAAGATAAGCCCATGCCCAGAGAGCTCTTCAAGCAAAAGGTCGAGGACAAAACAGGGCTCATTGCCATGGCGGCGGATAGAGTGGACAAAGAGATCTTTGACGTCGCAAAACCCCTCAGAGTGGTGTCAACGGTATCGGTCGGTGTCGACCATATAGACATCAAGGCCGCCACCGAAAGGGGTATCATGATAACGAACACCCCTGGGGTATTGACAGAAACAACCGCAGATCTGGCCTTTGCCCTTATGATGACCGCGGCGCGGCGGATAGGGGAGGCCGAAAGATACGTAAGGGCCGGCAAATGGAAAATCCCGATGTACAGAAGGCTCTTGGGCACTGACATTCACGGCAAAACGTTGGGGATAATAGGATTCGGTAGAATCGGAAGGGCTGTAGCAAAACGAGCTGCCGGATTCGGAATGAAAATAGTCTACTATGATATTGCAGGAGCAGATGAGACTGTGGAATCCGACCTGAACTCAAGGTTCATGTTGTTAGATGAGCTTCTGTCAACAGCAGACTTTGTGTCATTACATGTTCCCCTGGAAAAATCGACAGAGAGATTGATCGACCGAAAGAAGCTGTCATTGATGAAGCGATCGGCTTTCTTAATAAACACCTCTCGTGGCAGAGTCATAGATGAGAGGGCCCTCATAGAAACCCTGAAAGATAAGAGGATCGCCAGTGCGGCATTAGATGTTTTTGAAACGGAACCACACCTGCCACCTGAGCTCCTCGAAATGGAAAACGTTGTTCTGGCACCCCACATAGGAAGCGCATCGCATGAGACCCGCAAAAGGATGGCAGAGTTGGCTGTGGAAAACTGCACTCTCGCGCTTGAGGGGAAAAAGCCGCGCTATCTTTTGAATCCTGAGGTATTGAAATAGAAATCAGCATCTCAAAGAGAGGGCCAGAAGGGCGGGGCACAGATTTTGGATCGTCTCAGAAATAGAAAAATAAAACACACCATGTTGTCTTAAGATTACTTTCACGGTGAGAGAGGACGCCCTCAAAAACTAACTTCACCGGGATAACAAATATCAGCTAAAACCCTTCACCCTGTCTTTTTCGTTGATTTTTGAGCCCTAAATGGCCTATCCTGCCCTTGTGCAATTGGAACTAAATTCCAGTTTGCCTTTTAATGATAATGTTTAGTCGAGGGTGGCAACTTCGGCCCCATTCTCTTAGAGAAAAGGGGAATTATAGAGGAGAGAAAGTCATGAATTATAGGCAGTTACTACTTCCATTGATGCTGGGATTGAGTTTATTAGTTAACAATGGCTGTCCGGCAGTTTTTGTTGGTGCTGCAGCAGGTGGTGCAGCAGCTGCAGGTGCAGTCAGGTATGTCGGCGGAGAGCTGAGATCAACCGAGGAAGTTACTTTAAGTAGGGCCTGGAAGGCTACTCAACTGGCGATGGATGATCTGGAATTTCACATCGAAGAAAAGGGGAAGGATGCCTTCGATGCCGAGCTGAAAGCGAGTGGCGCTAGTGGTAAGAAAATCAAGGTTGCTCTTAAAAAAATCTCTGATAAGCGCCCTGAAGTTAGGATCCGCATCGGAATATTTGGTGATGAATCTCTGTCGCGGCAGATCCTTGAAAAGATTAAGAAACGATTCTGAAATCGACGGTGTTATGACCCTCATATCTGAACCCCATTTCCCATGAGAGAGGTGGGGTCTCTTGGCTTATCAGGTGATCGAGTGATTTTCTTAGTTTCTTAAGCGCCTCCCCTCTTCATATTCTTGGAATGCCCTTACGATCTCCCTACCTGGGTACTCCGAACTCCCACTCACACCAGACATGATCAGGGTGTTCATCGGGAGGACAGACAAGGCATTTTACTTCAGCCGCGGGGTTGATCACCTTGGCCGCTGCCTCACAAATGGCAATACCTGCCGGTTTGCAGGCGAGCTCACCGATGCCATCTTCCAGCCTTCTTACTTGCTGGTAACAATTGGTTACCTTTATCCTGAACCTCTTCTCATCGATTTTCCATATTTCATAATCGCCATTGGCAAAGATGGTTGACAGGACCATTGCATCCATAAGCGACTGGAGGTCGTCCTTCAGATTAAACATCTTCTTCAGACGATACACCTGGACAGTTGCGTTGGCCGGGAAGACATGACTGTCGGACTTTACCGCCGCTTCTTCCCCATACTCATTGTTTATGTACAACATATGGTTATTTTGGAGATTCCACCAATTTTTTTGAAGCATATCGATGAACTCTAGCAATTCATCTTTGGATAGTCTTGACAGCCTTTCTGCAACATCAATCCTTTCCTGAATCTATGATTCCATATTTTCTCAACTTTCCATAGAGGGTGCTCCTGGTAATTCCCAGCTTCTTTGCGGCCTGGTATTTGTTCCCTTTAACCTCCTGTAGCACCCTCAGGATTAGGTTTTTCTCGGTAGTTTTCAAGGAAGTGACATCCTCCTCAATACGAGGAAGGGTTTCCTTTAAGTCATGGGGCAGATCACCCACTGCAATAACCTCTCCTTTGGCCAGAATCACTGCATGCTCTATCACATTTTGCAACTCCCTCACGTTACCGGGCCAGTCGTAATCCATAAAGACTTGCATGACCTCTTTCGTAAAACCTCTTATAGCCTTGCTGTTTGCACTAAAATAGGTTTCAAGGAAATGTTCGGCCAGCAGTGGAATATCGTCCTTTCTCTCCCGCAAGGGGGGAATCACTATGGGGATTACGTTGAGCCGGTAGTAGAGATCCTCTCTGAATCTCCCCTCCATCACCTCCCTGCTCAGGTTGCGGTTGGTGGCTGCAATAACCCGTACATCCACCTTGATGGTTCCCTCTCCCCCTACCCGCTCAAATTGTTTCTCCTGCAATACCCTGAGCAACAGAAGCTGGGTGGTGGGAGGGATCTCGCCGATCTCATCCAAAAAGATGGTCCCCCCATCTGCCAG
>JABXJY010000373.1 GCA_013375385.1 Desulfobacterales bacterium | reverse complement strand
CGATGTAATCCTTTCGAGCCCCAAGAAAAGATCCAGGCAGACGGCAGCTATCGTGGCTCAGGAAGTTGGATTTTCACCCGAAAAGATCATGGAGACAGAAAAGGTCAAGGCCATGACCCCTCCGGAGGAAACCATCAAGGCAGTAACTGAACATGCTGGCAAAGAAAGGATCCTGATAGCCGGGCACCTGCCATCGGTTGCCGAGGTAGCATCCTTTTTATTGACAGAAGGTTCTAAGGCACTGGTAGAGTTCGAAATGGGTGGCTGTTGCAGGATTGACGTGGAGGATCTTCCTACGCACTCAGGCCATCTTATATGGTATGTAACCCCAGAACAATTAGATCTGATAGCCTCCTGAATCTGATAATGTCCGTTGATATGAGTTATGCTGAATCCTTGGCCAGGGTCTGGAAGTTGGCTGTTAAGACAAGGCTGACTATAATCCCAAGTGCCATCACAGCTGTTCCCACAACAAAACCCCTGCTCAGTTGAAAGGCATCCATCATTATTCCGGCCATAATGGGCCCCAGGAGCATTCCCAGACTGTGTCCCGCAGTCAGGAGACCCATGATAGAACCCATGGAATGGGTCCGGCGCCCAAGAATCACCGTCATCGCCATGACAGAGGGTATGGCTATCCCACCCCCGATTCCAAAAAGGATATTGGCAAAAAAGAGCCCCCCGATGGAGTGTACCCTGACAAATGAAAATAGGGCTCCTCCTGCAACAAGGCCTCCTATTGCAACAAGTATTCTCTTGTTGAACCTATCTGCCAGAAAGCCCATTGGGGTCTGCAATAGGCCTGTTGTCAGTACCCCGAGCATGAGCAGGGTTCCTATCAGTGAGCTCGATAGATTGAATTCTGAGTCCGCAAGAAGAGGCAAAAAGGCCCATACAATCCCTATGCACGTTGTATATGCAAATCGAAAGACGAATAGCCCCCCTATATATCTGTCTTTGACGAGGATTCTGTAACTAAGGGGGGGCTTAGTCTTTGACCGTGGATTTTCCTGTTTTCTTGGAGGCAGCAAGATAAGGCAGAGCAGAAAGCCTGCGAAATTAAACAGCGCCATAGTCAGAAAAGAGATCTGGATGCCAAAGGAGTCCTTTACCATACCCCCAATAACCGGCCCCACACTCAAACCTCCATAGAGGGAAAGATTAAATAGACCCATGATGAAACCTTCTCTCCTTTCAAGGGTTATGTCTCCAACATAGGCCAGGGCCACCGGAAAGATCATGGCTGAGGCAATACCCTGAAAAAAGCGGATCAGAATAAACAGTTCCACGCTTTTCGAAAATACATAGGCTATAGAAACAAGGAAATAGGCCAGGAGCCCGGTCGTAATGAATGGCTTTCTTCCTTTCCTGTCTGAAATCTTGCCAAAGTAGGGCAGGAAAGCGGTTCTTGAAAGTGAAAAGACCCCGAACATAAACCCAATATATAGCCCTGTTGCACCCAGTTCATGGGCATAAACAGGAAGGAAGGGAACTACCAATCCCACTCCGAGGGTAACGGAGAAAACCGCTAAAAAAAGTGTCGCGAATACCTTTATTTTCATTGTACTATTCTAACTATCTATGTGAGAAAGCTTGCCCATAGATATAGGATGTCGAATCATTGTGCAAGGCATTCCTTTTCAATCCCTCCCGTATCTCCCGTATGGATTATCAACTCCAACATACAGATACAATTAGAGGCAGCAGCTTTCTACCTTGTTTTACGATCTAACACAGGGGCTCGAATGTCCTTTCTTTTTCCGGCGTTTTGAACTATAGTTTTTACTAAATATCAACTATACAGACGGTCATAATTATCTGCGCAAGATACATGTTCGAACCTATGCCCCCGGCAGATCTGGAATCAGTTATGCGCATTTATTTATGACCGCATGTATAGTATAGCGTTTCATTAAAAAGTTGTCATTGCGAGCGTTAGCGAAGCAATCTCGTCGTGTAGTTTGTGAGCCTTGT
>JABXJY010000102.1 GCA_013375385.1 Desulfobacterales bacterium | reverse complement strand
AGCCTGGTGTACGGGAATCCTTGCGTCATTCATTTGGATCCCATTGAAAAGGAATCCTTTTTGCATGTCCTTCCTGGTACCCTTTCCTTAACCCTATCAACGGCAGGATGTAATCTCCAGTGTAAGTTTTGTGAGAACTGGGAAATCTCCCAGGCCTTCCCGGAAGACGTATACAGCTACGACATTCCCCCAGAAATTGTGGTGAAAAAGGCCAAAGAGATGGGGGCCCGCTCCATTGCCCACACCTACGCGGAACCCACAATCTTTTATGAATACATGTTAGACACTGGCTTCTGTGGAAAAAAGGAGGGCCTTCTCAATATCATCCACTCCAACGGCTTCATCAATCGGGAGCCGCTCCAAAACCTGTGCAAGGTGTTGGACGCCGCCCATATTGATCTGAAGGGGTTTACAGAGACATTCTATCGGGAATTGTCCAACGGAGAACTGGCCCCGGTGCTTGAGACCTTGAAGACGCTGAAAGAGGAGAAAATCCACGTGGAGATCACAAACCTCATGATTCCCACAAAAAATGATGAGATGTCGGTGGTAAGAGAAATGTGCCTCTGGGTGAAGAGGGAATTGGGCGCTGATACCCCGGTCCATTTCTCCCGGTTCTATCCTCTGCACAAACTCAAGCGTCTCCCCACAACACCGGTGTCAACGCTGGAGGAGGCACGGGCGGTGGCCCTGTCTTGTGGCCTTGAATATGTGTATATCGCAAAGGTGCCGGGCCATGAGGGCTGGAACACCTTCTGCCCACGGTGCAAGAAAATGATAATCCAGCGCACGGGATACATGATCGGAGAGATGCATCTGAAGAAAGGGAAGTGCGGGTACTGTGGAAAGCCCATACCCGGCATTTGGGCGTGAGCCCGGGAAATTCAGCCTGATCGGCGTTGAAAGAAGGA
The DNA here is from genome assembly GCA_013375385.1 of Desulfobacterales bacterium. GTDB lineage: Bacteria > Desulfobacterota > DSM-4660 > Desulfatiglandales > B25-G16 > JABXJZ01. The sequence continues at coordinate 7,898 of JABXJY010000102.1, read as the reverse complement.
GTAAAAGTTCCTGACCGCCAAAGACTTAGGGTCAAGGTTGGTCAGGCCGTACTTTTCGGCCCAGTCCATTGCTTCCAAGAATTCCCGTGCAGTAATCCCACGGGCGATTTCTGGATAGTTAAAGGCCTTGTATTCCACACGGTATTGAGCCATGATGTTCACGTAGGTGGATTTAGACAGGCTCTCAGCCACCCACCTGACGAATTTCTCTGTCCCGGCCACTCGGTTGGGCATGACCAAGTGTCGGATGATCAGCCCGCTCAGGGCAATTCCTCGCTTATCGGTCAGGAGTTCTCCGACCTGCCGGTTCATTTCGATGATCGCCTTCTTCGCCACTTCAGGATAGTCTGAGGCCCCGGACGAATATTTCCCCGCTTGATCAGCGTCCATATATTTCATATCCGGCATATAAATATCCACGATGCCGTCTAGGATCTTCACTATCTCTAAGCGCTCGTAGCCGCTGGTATTGTACACCAAGGGAAGACGCAGCCCTTTCTTCAAGGCAATACGCGTGGCATTGAGGATGTTGGGCATCACATGGGTAGGCGTGACCAAGTTGATGTTATGGCATCCGATCTTCTGGAGGTACATCATCATGTTTGCAAGGTCTTCATCCTGAAGTACCTTTCCTTTACCCTCATGGGAGATGGGCCAGTTCTGGCAGAAGATGCAGCGGAGATTGCAGTTGGAGAAGAAGATGGTGCCAGACCCATTTTCGCCCACCAGCGATATCTCTTCGCCAAAATGGGGTTGAGCACTGAAAATCACAGGCCTCACCGGGGCCCGGCAGAACCCTCTTTCCCCCTTTTGCCGATTTACCGCGCACTGCCGGGGACACAGCTCGCACTCCTCGAAGATAGCGTAGGCCTGCTCGATCCTCTGGGCCAGTTTTCCCTCTTGCTCCAATTTCTCGTAGGCCGGATGCCATTCCTCTCCCTTTTTCTGCTGGGCACGAAGAGAGCCGGGAGACAGGAGCAGCGAGCCGCCCAAGATGAGAGAGTTCTTAATGAAATCCCGGCGCGTGATCTTCATGCTAAATACCCCTTGCCTCAAAGGCCACAGCACAGGCCTTTTTCTTTAAAGGAAAACTAATTTTGACTTTTCACCCCGTTAAATACGGGATTGTTTATATGATCAAGTGAGCATCCCACAAAACTTTATCAGATATACAATTGTCTGTGTTTTTGTGTTATGTAACGGGGTAAACTTTGCATTTTTTATTCTGCAATTCGAAGCTTGGCCCAAGAAAGCTTCGCTAGTGTTGCCGCATCAAGTAGCGCCGAAAGGCATCCAGGGCGTACATGGTGGCACGCATCTGGTCAGGTCCTCCCCGACCGGCAAACTTGAATCCCCGTTCAAGGAACTCCCGGCCATTGTACACCATCACGAGAGTGTCCCCCGGGCTGAGGTTGCTCGCCTCCCGGGTCGGGTCCGGGAAGCACATGACCGCCACTACCACGTCGGCGCCCGACCGGGACTTTACGTCCCGAACCAGAGTACGGGTCAGCTCGCGTCTGCAGGAGCCCTCATCGGTTGCGACTTCAAAGGCGCCAGTCGACCGGACATCAGAGCGATCCAGCAGGCGCTGCAGGGCTGTTTCCCCGTTGGCAATCACACCTCCGGAGAAGCTGTCTGCGCAGGCCGAAAGCAGTTTTTGCGAAAGCAGCCCGCCAGTCAGGTTCTCTACCGATGCAACCGTGATACCGGCCTCCCGCACCAGTACCCCCAGGGCGCCCTCCATGGTCTGATCGTCACGGCCGAAGACGTGGTCCTTCAGGCGGCTGTGGATGAGGTCGTCCATCTCGTCGAGCATGCGCTCGATCCCAGCCTCATCCCTGCCCTTGGCGGTGATACGCACGTCTACCTGGCCCGGGTGCGCCAACACACCCACGGTCGGGTTGGTGCCCTTGGCCATCAGGTCAGAGATCATCTCATCTACCGTGCTCTCGCCGAGGCCACAGGTCTTGAGCACACGCGATTTGATTACCTCGCCACCCACGCCGAACTTCTCCCGCAGGTAGGGAATGATGCGATGTTCGACCAGGTACTTCATCTCGAAAGGAACGCCGGGCAGGCAGATCAGCACGCTCCCATCGTGCTCTACAATGAACGCCGGAGCAGTGCCATTGGGGTTTTCCACCGGAATCGCGCCCTCTGGTATCTGGGCCTGCTTTTCGTTATTGGCGGTCATGATGAAGCCCCGGGTGCGGAAGCGCTCGGTAATTTGTTGCAAGAGCCCCGCATCCACTATGAGCTCGCGCCCGGTAACCTGTGCCGCTATTTCCCGAGTACGATCATCCTCCGTGGGCCCTATTCCACCGGTAACGATGACCACATCGGACCGCTCAAGAGCACGGCGGAAAATGTCTTCCATGCGTGCGGGGTTATCCCCCACGGCAGTGCGGTAGAAGAGATTCACCCCGATGGCGGCCAGCCTTTGAGCTATCCAGGTGGAATTCGTATCCACAATCTGGCCGAGCAGGAGCTCGGAGCCCACGGTGATGATTTCTGCGTTCATACTACTTCCTCAAGGTTTCAGGCTAATCCGACTTCCAGAGCTGTCCTAGATAACGTTCAAATTCTTTCAAGGCAATATTGATCGGAATTGCAAAGCCAAGGCCCTCGACTTGTGGCCCAGCGACCTTCCACGTGCTGATCCCTGTAACTCTACCATCTTTAGTGACGAGCGGCCCTCCGCTATTTCCAGGATTGATCTGGGCATTGGTCTGGATGTAATCCTGCCGATTGAATTCCCTAATCCCCGAGTATATCCCAGAGGTAACAGAATGCATCAACCTTAATGGACTACCAATAGCATAGAGAGGGGTACCGTGAAAGCCTTTAGTCTTTTTTCGAACGATTCTTTTCTGCTCTTGTAACTCGCGATCCAGGTGTTCAAGTTCCTCTTGTCTATCAGATAAACTGCTGATAAATCCGCCGGGGCATATCTCCCCTTGCTATCAAGGATGGCTCTTAACTTTTGCAGCCGTTCTTCCTCTCTCGATATCGCCTTGGATTCTTGTAGTAATTGTGCCTTCTCTCTATTCAGCCTCTTTTCCAGCTTCTTAAGTTTAGCCTCGTCGCCCTTTATGACGTGCTTGTTGGTGAGAATATAGCCCTCTTCGGTAATAAAAAATCCAGAACCCATCCCCAATGAATTCTTTATCGCAACGGTGGCATTGCGTGCTTCTTCCACCTTGTTTCTCGGAGGAGAGGCTTCTGACAATTTTTTTTGAAGGTCTTCTATTGTTTCAGCATCGATAGAATTCCTTTCCTCGGCCTTATTGAGATCGGGGACAATGGAAGGATCATTGGTGAAGCACCACTTGCCGTCTTTATCTTTGTATTTATATATTTTTGCAGAACACTGGTCGCCATGAGGACTAAGAAACAGAAAAAAAAGAAAAAATGCGGTTCCAATGCGAGAAATGTTCTTCATTGCCTGTCCCCCTGAAGAATCGTCCGATATTTAGTCCCCTATCGGAGGCATTAACGAACCGGAATAACGTTGCCAATTTAGGTAAAAGTAAAAACCCCACTTCACGTTGCAATTCGTGGGGTTTTCACATTCAGGATTATAGCACCCTCTATTATGTTATGGCCTGTTTTGAAATGCACGTAGCTTTATATAATGAAATTATAGGGTAGCAAGACACGAAGGTCAAGGGATATGTAAGGAAACTTGGGGTCCGGCTCCTTCTATCAACTTCTCTCCGGATTGAATTGCCAGTGGTAGTTTGCCGTGAAACTGTCACGCCTCGTTTTATCGTACCTTCGCTCTAGTGGCAAGGAAAGAGGAAATCATTACGGCTCCCATGCATCCAAATTGAACGGCCCTGAGTTGAAAGGGGTCATAGATGACTGACAGAATCACAGGAGAAACGGCGTAACCCGTAAATTTAATGGCGTTGTAAACGGAAGTGACGGGCTTGCGCAGTGACACAGAGATCTGTACGGCCATGGTGTTCAGCGACGTCCATGCCGTGGCCGCTCCCGTTCCAAGGACGAGGAAAAGAATGAGATAGGTCGAATAGGAATATGTGACGCAGGCCATCAGGGCTATGGAAGCGAGGGCGATCGCAGCTCCACCGAGAAAGACGTTTCTCCTGCCCAGACGATCCCCCAAGAATCCCGCAATGGGCGAGACGATAATCCCGGAGAAACCCGTGACCGAGAGCACAGCGCCGATCTGATCCGATGGAAGGCTGAGGTTTGATTTCAGATGGTCGGCCGTGAAGGTCATGATACCGATGTAGCCGATGAACAGACTGAATGCGGAGAAGCTCAGATAAAGGACACCCGGTTGAGACAAGGCATGCCTTAAAATGGGAAAGATCGCCAGGACTCCAGCCTGCCCGTCTTCTTCCCGCTTGATGACCTCGCTCGAAATCCCGTAGAGGACACCGGCCATCACCGAGAGGGCTGCCAGAAAATAGAAAAACCCAGGCCACCCATATCGAACCTCTATCCACCCTGAGATGAGCGGGCCGAGGGTAACCCCAACGGTATAAGCCAGGCCCAGTATCCCGATCGCCTTTCCAACCTGTCGCGCCGGGACGAGCTCGCCGATCAGAGCCATGATGATGGGGGTAAGGAAGGCCGCCCCCACCCCCTGGACGACACGGCTGCCGAGCAGAGCCCACAGGTTGGGGGAAAGACCACACAAGAGCCCGCCTAGGGCATAGGTAGCGAAACCGAAAAGGAGGGTCTTCCGCACATCGAAAATCTGAGCCATCGATCCTGAGAAGATCTGGATGAAGATGTAGGGGGCCATGTAAAAAGTGATGGCGAGAGCGGCCGTGCCAAATTCAACGGACCAATCCCCGGCAAACACGGGAATCAGAGGGACAATTCCAATGCCACCCATGGGTCCGATGGCCGCACCTAGATAAAGGGGAAGAAGTCTCTTAAGGTTCAATGGACGTATTCCGGGCCCTTTGGGGCTCTCACGAATGATAAGAACTTGTTATTGAATGGACGGATAATAGAAAAGGGACGGTTGTTTGTCAAGGGAACCGTATCTCTAGTCAGGCATTCTTAAAACGCCTGCACCTTGCATCTTCCCTTGTTTCAACAGGACCAGGGCCTGATTAGCCTGATGTAATTCAAACTCTGTAACAGTGGGTATGATTTCAATCTGAGCGGCCAAGGGCAAGAATTCCTCGGCATCTTTCCTGGCGACATTGGCCACACTCTTTATCTCCTTCTCATACCACACGTATTTAGCATAATCTAACTCAGGGATCGGATTGATTTTCCTGATAGCGTTTATGACAACCCTTCCCCCTCTACGTAAGATTCCCAGGGCCTCCCTGACTGGCTCTCCCACCGGGGTAAAATCAATGGCGCAGTCAAGTTTTTCTGGCGGAGTGTCCCCGGTTGCACCAACCCAGTCTGCCCCCAGTTCTTTGGCCAAGTTCTGATGATCTTTCTGCCCCTTCCTTGTGAAGACAAGGACCTTACAGTTCCAGTGCTTGGCAACCTGGATGGCGATATGGGCGGAAGCCCCAAATCCATAGAGACCAAGAATTTGATCAGGTTTTACTCCAGAGAGTCTCAAGGCCCTGTAGCCGATAACCCCAGCGCACAGAAGTGGTGCAGCCTGAGCATCAGAAAATCTTTCAGGGATAGGGTAGGCAAAATCTTCTGAAACAACGGTATGTTGGGCATAGCCACCATTGGCGTGAAGACCGGTGGCCTGAAATTGATCACATAGATTCTCATCCCCTCTGAGGCAGAATTCACACCTGCCGCAACTCGAATAGATCCAGGCGACCCCTACCCTATCTCCGGTCTTAAATCTGGTTACACCTGAACCCAATGCCTCTACCCTTCCGACGATTTCATGCCCCAAAACCACGGGAAATCTCGGAGGGATAAGTCTTCCCTCAATCTCATCGAGCTCAGTGTGACAGACTCCGCATGCAGACACCTTTACCAGGATCTGTTGAGAATCCGGAACCGGGTCAGGCAGCTCCACCATCTCTAATGGTTCCTCCTTGAGGGGTAGGTCAACTTTTTTTCGGGTCTCACCCTTGATTCCGATCTCACAGAACTCCGTTAGCACCATGGCCTTCATTGTGTATTCCTCCTTTCATGTTGAGCCAAAGTTGTCAATGTAGCTCTCGTCATTAACAATCTAATAATTTTCAGAAGTTTTTGCACCATGAAATTTCATGTAAGCATCTAAATAGTGTTTAGTGCCGATTATAGCGGAGGCTTAAACAGAGGTGCCTGATCTTGGAAAAGCCCGTAGATTTGGATGGATTTTGAAATCTCTTGCTGTTTTTGATTGTTAATAGGCCTGTAAAATGCAAAAATGCCAAGTCGTTGTGGCTAGTACCGTTGGCTTGGCAAGAAGGGTTAGAATATGACAGAAGACTTGAGGATCGAAAAAGTCGGTCAATGCATCTTCAGTTCACCCCTTGACTCGGCAGTCTTTATCACCGATAGCGAAGGAGTCCTCATCGATGCAACTCTCTCAGGCTGCGAAAGATGCCAAGGTGAGCCCGCCTCGCTTGAAATGGCGGGGCCAAGGGAGAAGATCTTTTTCAAACCAGAAACGAGCCGAGCTGCTTTAGTCACCTGTGGCGGACTCTGTCCCGGTTTGAATGATGTTATCAGGGCCGTTGTTATGGTCTTGTGGTATAGGTACGGGGTCAAGGAGATATTAGGGTTACGGTATGGATACGAGGGCCTGATAGCCTCATTCAATCATGAACCTCTGGTTCTTAACCCCGAATTGGTTGAAGACATCCACAGGGATGGTGGCACCATCCTCGGTACGTCCAGAGGGCCGCAGGACCCCACTCTTATGGCAGACTTCCTATCGGAAAGGAAGATAGATATGCTCTTTACCATAGGCGGTGATGGAACCCAGAGAGGTGCACTCGCCATAACCAGGGAGATAGAAAAAAGAGGCCTTGCTATCTCTGTTATCGGCATCCCCAAGACAATCGACAATGATATTTCATTCACTGAAAGGACATTCGGCTTTGAGACTGCTGTAGCCATGAGCCAGATACCCATCACCGGTGCCCACATGGAGGCTAAGGGGGTACGGAACGGGATAGGGATAGTCAAGCTCATGGGAAGGGAGTCAGGCTTTATCGCTGCGTATGCCACCCTTGCGTCGAGCGATGTGAACCTTGTACTCATACCAGAGATTCACTTTTCTCTGGAAAAGGTCTTTGCCTATCTCGAAGAGCGTATTGTCAGAAAGAGGCATGCGGTGATTGTTGTGGCGGAAGGTGCAGGGCAGGAGCATGTACCTGCTGAAGGTACCGATGCATCTGGAAACAAGAAGCTGGGAGATATCGGGCTCTTTTTGAAGGCAGCAATAACAGAATACTTTTCGAGGCGCAAAATTCCCGCAGCGGTGAGATACATTGATCCCTCATATACGATACGCAGTGCACCGGCAACCCCGGAGGATTCTGTATTCTGCTTTCAGCTCGCCGAGAACGCCGTACATGCGGCGATGTCCGGCAGGACCGGGATGGTAGTTGGGATATGGAATGGTCATTTTGTTCACATACCTATCCGACTCTCTGTCAAAGACCGGAAGAAAATAGACACATCCGGCCTTCTGTGGCAGAGTGTTCTGGATAACACCGGGCAGCCAAGGAATCTTGCGTAAGGAGGCTAGGCAGCTAACGTGATTGAGGGGCAGATACCATGATAGTAGAGCAAAGAAAGGCCCTGGAGGATATATTCAGGGCCGGACTCAAGGCAGTAGATCCTGAAAGAGCAGTTCAAAGATATGTCAGGTGTAAGGGAAACCAGTTATTCGTGGCAGACTGCTCTTATAGTCTGGATCGGTTCAAAAGGATCCTTCTGGTTGGGGCAGGAAAGGGTACAGCTCCCATGGCAAAGGCCCTGGAAGATATTCTTGA